>NZ_JBHTSA010000006.1:0-172259 GCF_042795405.1 Streptomyces sp. NPDC056480
CCGAGAGCTATCTCGCCGGCGTCCACCTCCGCGCCGCCGTGATCTGGATCGACGACCTGATCAAAACCGCCGAATGATCACGACATCACACAGGCCCTAGCCCCCCCCAGCCCCTCCCTCACTCCCCCACCTCCAGCCACCCACAACCGGCCGGGGCGCGGACACGTGCCGGGGGACACCGCGGTATCCGAGCCAGGCGTGCGGCCGGCAGGACCCCCGACCCGCGCATAGCGACCAACCGCCGGCGGACGAGGTCGGCCCCGGGCCGGCGCGACCAGGGCCACCGACCCCCGTACGGCCCTCGCAGCGTCCTCGACGGACGGTCGGCTCGCCGACGTCGGCGCATTCTGATGGCCCGACTGCATGACCGAGCCGAGCCGATCATGACGGCTCGCGGCGCGCCCGGGTCGCTTCCTCTTGCCTTGCGGCGCGGCCGATGAGTTTGCCGCTCCCGGACGGTCCAAGCTCGTGACAGCCCAAGAAAGGACACCGCCATGTCGGAGCTTCTCGTCGACTTCATCACCTCCCTCGACGGCTACGCGTCAGGAGAGGGATGGCCCGGGTTCTGGGGCCTCGAAGGTCCGGAGTACCTCGCGTGGCTCGGCGCACAGCCCCAGGCCACCTACCTCATGGGAGCGAACACCTACCGCCTGATGTCGGGCTTCGCCGCAGGCGCGGTCCCCCAGGGCCAGAACGAGTTCCGGCCCGAAGAGGAAGCATCCGTCGACGAACTCACCCGAGCGCCGAAGCGGGTGTTCTCCTCCTCTCTCGAGGAGCCGCTGACCTGGGCCAACTCCACCCTCGTCCGCGACGACGCCGTCGAAGCGGTCAGCGCCATGAAATCGAGCGGCTCGGGGCTCCTCAGCACGATCGGCAGCCTCAGCCTGTCCCGCTCCCTGCTGCGAGCCGGACTCGTCGACCGCTTCCGCGTCGTGATGTTCCCCGTGATCACGGGTGCCACGGGCGAGGAACGCATCTACGACGGCTACCCGGACGTCGCTCTCGAGATGATCGAACACCGCACCTTCGACAACGGCATCCAGCTCGTCGAATACAAGCCGCGCGTGCTCGACCACCCGCCGCTCGCCGTCCCCGCGTGACGTCACCTCGCCCGTCGGTTTCGGCCGCTCCCTCCCCGAAGCCCGGTGCCCTGACGGGGATCCCCGAGAGCGGCCTGTACGGACTTCCGTGAGCCGCAGGCCGAAAACCGACAAGCCACGGCTTCGGCCGAGCCACCTCACGCCCCCCGGATCGGCGTTCTCCGAACGACGGCCGTACGCAGGGCCGGGCCCACTCCCCCAGCTGCGCGCACCGGCGCCCCTACGACGTGTGGCGCCTCGCAGTCGAGCATGCTCAGCCGGCGACGGCGGAGGCAGCCAGGAGCGTAGCGCCGGCAAGGGCGCCCCAGAGCGCAGCCGGGCCGTGGGGTGCGAGAGCGGTGATGGCCGCCGGGGAGACGGCGAGTCCGAAGCCCGTGGAGAGCTGGAAGCGGGTGAGGACTCGTCCGAGCGCATGCGCCGGAGCGAGGGCGGTGACGAGCGCGGTGGCGCTGCCCGCATAGATGATCTCGCCGAGGGTGCAGACCACGGACACCGCCGTGACGGTCGGGGCGGCCCACCCGTGTCCCAGGGACGCGGCTGCGAGGAAGCCGAGGTAGGAGGCGGTCAGCACCATGCCGGCGAACGCCAGCACGGACCGGCGGGGGAAGCGGGACAGCAGGACGGTGACGGGGACCTGCAAGGTGACCACCAGCACCGTGTTGGCCACGAAGATGAGCGCAGGCCACATCGGGGAAGCGTGCATCTGCGTCACCAGAACCAGGGGGAGCGCGATCTCCGGGACATTGAGGCAGAAGGCGTAGATCACGTTGGCGGCCAGCAGCGTACGCATCCGGGGTGCGGGCTCGCCGCCCTCGTCCTTGGCCACGACCGCGACCGGCGCGGGAGCGGTCGGGTGGGCGTGCACGTGGACGGACCATGTCAGAGCCGCCGCGGCGAGGTAGGCGAGGGCGGTGACGACTGCCAGAGCCCGCAAGGCGGTGGTACCGCCCGTCAGGCATGCGGTGGCGAGGAGGGCACCGGCGCCCAGTCCGGCGTTGCGCAGGGCGCGGCCTCCCGCAAGGGCGGCGTCGCGTTCCCGCCCGTGGGCGATGGTGGCGACGAGGGCGGCGTGGGCGGCCGGCCACGCCTGGTTGCCGATCCCGAGGAAGAGCGCGGCCATGGTGAACAGCCCCGCGTTGCCCGTCGGGGTGGCCAGCAGCAGCACCACGCCCAGCACCCGCACGAGCATCGCCGCCGCCACGACCGTGCTGCGTGCGCCCCGGTCCAGCCATCGCCCCACCGCGGGCATACACATGAGGCCCACGACGATGCCGACTGTCATCGCGATGCCGGTCGCCGAGGCGGACAGTCCGAGGACCGTCACCCCGTACAACAGCAGGAACGGCCGCAACAAGCCCGTGCCGAGGGCGTCCACGGCGAGAGCGACGGCGTAGCGGGGGCCTCCGGACGCATGCAGGAGAGCGCGGGGACGGATCCGGGTGGTGGTTGCCATGGCGCCCAAGCTGAGGCCGGGCCGGCGATGCGGCACGCCGGTTGACGTACATCGTCAACCGGCGACGTCATCGGTCACCATGCCCTCGATGATGGAGGGATGACGCTGCGCATCGACATCACCGGACTGCCCGCCGGACGACTGCGGTTCGCCGCCTCCCCGCTGGCCGAGCTCACCGCGATGCTGCACGTCCTGGCCGAACCCGCACACCACCCGCAGCTGGCCGACTGGGCCGACGACGTCTGGGCCGCGATGCCGTCCGAACTGGCCCGGCGACTGAGAGAAGCGCAGTTCCTCTGGCGCTCCTCACGAGCCGACTTCCTCGTCCCCGCCCGACCCCGACGCACCCTCGCAGCAGAGCTCGACGACCTGGACCGGATCGACGACGAAACCTACGTCGCCACCGCGCTCACCACCACATGCGGCAACAACCGCATCCACTTTCCAGCAGCGTCACCGCTCGCCAACCGGGCCGCACGCGAGCACGCCCTGGACCTCGCCCAAGCCCGAGGGGCACTCCAGGAAGCCTTCGCGGAGCGGCTCCTCGCGGACCCGACCGCCGTACGAGCGCAGGTACGCCGCACCCTCGAACAGTGCGCCGAGGCATTCTTCGACACCGCCTGGACCGCCGTCGCCATGGAACTCGCCGCCGACCTGCGACTGAAGAACGACCTGCTGGGACGACACGGGATCGAGGCGGCTCTCGGCTCCGTCTCCAGCGCGGTCACCCTGGCACCGGACGGCGGCAGCATCGTCGTGGACCAACTGCAGGACAACACAACCACCGCCCACGACCAAGGCGTCACCTTCATCCCCAGCGCCTACGGCCGCCCTCACCTGGTGGTCATCCACGCACCAGGACGGCGGCCGGTCGTGCAGTACCCGGCGTCCGAACGCAGCCCGTCACAGCCCGTGCCGCAGGAGACCGTCGCACTTCGACTCGAAGCACTGGCACACCCCGTACGGCTGCGGCTGCTCCGCACCCTCGCCCGCGGACCGCACACCAACAGCGAACTCGCCCACGCCTGGAAACTCTCTCCCCCGGAAGTCTCCCGCCACCTCACCGTCCTACGCCACGCGGGCCTCCTCACCGCCCGGCGGCACGGACGCTACGTCCACTACACCCTCGACCACACACACATCGCGACGGTCGGCACAGACCTTCTCACCGCCCTCCTGCGCTGAACAGCAGCAGGCTCCCGGCGCCATCGGCACAGTCCAGCCACGGCGCGACGGCCGGCCTCATGGCTCCCTCACCGGTCCGGGCGTCACTCTGACGGCAAGGGCTCCCTCGCCGCCGCCTCCACCGACTCCCGCAGGCGCCGCAACGTCGTGGCCATGCCCGCCCGGTTCGTGCTCACCCGCGCCTCCGGCGATGTCCCGGCGGCCACCCTCCCGAGGAGGTCGGCGACCCGTCCGCGCCGGCCCAGACGCAGGTCGTGCCAGTACTGGGTGACCTCGGTCCGGCCCGGATCGCCGGCCGGGCGGAGCTGGAATCCCCATGTGGCGAGCGGGAGTCCGGCGATCGAGACGCGGAAGGCGAACTCTCCGGGCGCGTCCGACCTGACCACCCGGCAGAGGGTGAACCAGTACCGGAAACCGTTGCGGTTGAATCCGACGAAGACCGGACGGGGACCGCCACGTCCCCCGACCACCAGGACGGCCACGCACTCCGGACTCCATCGAGGCATCTGCCGTACGTCGCTGAGCGCCGCGAACACCTCTGCGGGCGGCGCCGCGATCACCGTGGATGTCCGCAGGGTCCATGTCCGTCCGGATGTGCTGTCCTGTGGCGTTGCGGGTTCCAAGGGTCTCTCTTCCTGAGGCGGCGGGTCGGCGGCTCAGAGCTGGGGGCCGGCGGCGGACCCCGCCGGCTCCGCCGCCGGTGCGGGCTTCCATCCCGGGCGGTCCAGCAGGTGGCGCGCCCGGTCCCGCCAGCACGTGGCGCGGGCCAGGTCCCGGCCGATGGCAGCGTACTCGTGAGAGACGATGCGCAGTGGGTTGTGGGTGTCGATGTTCTTGGTGAGGCCGTAACGGGGGCGCTCCGTCTCCTCCGCCCAGGTGCCGAACATCCGGTCCCAGACCATGAGGATTCCGCCGAAGTTCCGGTCGAGGTAGCCGCCCTGGGAGGCGTGGTGCACCCGGTGGGCCGAGGGTGTGTTGATCGTTCGCTCGATGATCCGCGGCAGCCTGCCGATGCGGTCGGTGTGCAGCCAGAACTGGGTGAGCATGTTGATGGCGCCGCACAGGAGGATCGCCCACGGCGGCACGCCGGCCAGGGCCAGCGGGATGTAGAAGAGCTGCGAGGTGAGGCCTGTCCACGGCTGGCGGACCGACGTGGAGAAGTTGTAGCGCGTGCTGGAGTGGTGGACCACGTGGCTGGCCCACAGGATGCGCACCGTGTGGTGCTCGCGGTGCATCCAGTAGTAGCAGAAGTCCTGCGCGAGCAGGATGAGCGGGAACGTCAGCCAGGTGATCTCCACGCGCAAGGGCGTGAGCTCGTAGAGGCCGATGAAGACCGCGACGGCGATCGTCTTGTAGAGGACGTCCACGACGGCGGCTCCGGCGCCGACGGCGAAGCTTGCCGCGGTGTCGCGGAGCCCGTAGCCGCTCGCGTTCTCGTCCGGGTGGAGGCGGTAGTAGACCATCTCGATGACGACCAGCAGGACGAAGAGGGGGGCGGACAGGGCCAGTAGGGATGTGTTCTCCATCAGAACCTCCTATCGGAGCGATTCGCTCCGACAGGAGTATCGGAGCACTCCGCTCCGATAGGCAATAGGTTGGGCCGCATGAAGAATCCAGATGCCGGAAGGACGCGGGCGGGCGGCAGTCGCTTCGGCCGCCAGGCCGAAGCGGAGCGCAACGACGTCCGCGTGCTCTACGCCGCCCGCGCCGTCTTCGCCGAGCAGGGCGCTGACGCCCCCGTCTCCGCCATCGCCGCCCTCGCGGGCGTCGGCATCGGCACCCTCTACCGCCGCTACGGCAGCAAGGAGCAGCTTCTCCAGCGGCTGTGCGCCGTCGGCATCGCCCGGACGATCGCCGAACTCCGCGCGGCCCTGGCGGCAGAGGGCACGGGATGGGAGGTGCTCGCGCACTACATGGCGGCGGCGGTCGAGGCACGGGCCGGCGCCTTCGCCGCCCTCGCGGGGACCTTCAGCCTGCCCGAGGACGTCACCACCGCCAACGAGGAGGCGAAGGCGCTCGCAGAACAGGTGCTGCGCCGCGGCCACGACGACGGGACCGTGCGCGAGGACGTCACGACGCTCGACATCACCCACGTGATCGAGATGTTCAGCCGCTATCCCCGCCGTACGGAGGAGGACGACAACGCGCGCCGCAGGATGCTGGCCCTCACCCTCGACGGCCTCCGGTCCCCGCACACCGGCCTGCCCGGTCCTCGTCCCGACTGGGCGGAGTACCAGCGCGTGTGGGACGAACCGAGGGAACGCCCCTGACGCCGCAGAGAAGTTGGGGTGGATGCGGATCCTGTGCAGCGCCTGAAGGGGGTGGGTGGAGATCTGCGGATCGCCTGCGGCGGCCCCCGAGACGGGTGGGACGCCACCTGGGCCCCGGGGCGGCTGAGCAGGGTCTCGACCGCGCGCAGCGTTACTGCTCCAGTGAAGTTGAGCCAGAGGCTGTGAGGAGACAGCGTTTCTACAGGGATTCGGGAGGCGCCGTTTCTACGGGGATTCGGGAGGCGCCGGGGCCTCGGGCAGTGTCCGGATGTTCACGAGTTCGGCAGCGGGCGGAGCCTGCTTCGCCTGAGCGTGGGTCGTGCCTGCTCGATTGCGAGGATCTTGAGCATCGGGGTTGAAGTTGCCGTTGCGGCAGCTCATACCGTCGTGACCAGGGCCGGAGACACCGGCCCTGCGATGCACACGTGCAGGAGTCGTGATGGACTGGCCGATCGATGAGGTGGCCCGGATGTCGGGTGTCACCGCCCGGACACTGCGCCACTACGACGAGACGGGCCTGCTGCCGCCGGCCCGGATCGGCACCGGTGGACGCCGCTACTACGAGGAGCGTCAGCTCTTGCGGCTGCAGCAGATCCTCGTGCTGCGGGCGCTGGGGGTCGGGGTGCCGGAGATCGGCCGCATCCTGTCTGAGCAGGTCGACGAGGTGGATGCCCTGCGGGGCCACCGCCAGCGCCTCCTCGCGGAGCGGGACCGGCTCGAGGCCCTGGCAGGCACCGTTTCCCGCACGATCGCCGAACTGGAGCAGTCCAGGAAGGACGGCAACCCCATGACCATCAACCGACCGGAGAACCTCTTCGAGGGCGTTCAGGCCTCCCAGTACGAAGAGAACATGCGCGACTTCCCCGAGCTCGCCGAAGAGGTCGGGCGACGTGCCGACGCGATGGGCCAGGCCGACGCGGACGCCGCGCACCGTGAGCGGACCGCGCAGATGATCCGGCTGGCCGAACTCATGGCCGCGGGCCTTCCGGCCGACGCCGCCCCGGTCCAGGCCGAGATCGACGCCCAGTACCGGGCACTGGCCGAACTGCGCGTGGTCTCTGCCGAGGAGTTCCGGGCCATCGGGAGCTCCGTCGTCGGCAACGAGACGTGGCGCGCCGCGTACGAGGCCATCGTTCCCGGCCTGGCCGCGTACCAGCGCGACGCGATCGAGGCCTACGCCACCACCCGGCTGAACTGAGACGCGCCGCAACCGCCATCGTGCAAGGGCCGCGATGGCGGTTGCGGCGTGTCACGGCCGACCGGCGACGTTCGATCCCTGCGGAGCGGCCGCGGCCTCGTCGGCAAGGTGCTGCCCGTTCTCATGAACAACGGCTTCCCTCACGACGGGGCCGCCTCCCAGACGAGCTGGCGGGATGCCCCGGCGGGCGCCTTCCGCTGCGGCGGCCGGCGCGCGTCAGCCGTTCGCCGTCCAGATCGCCGCGTTGAGCGCCGTGGCGAAGCACACCCAGCCCAGGTAGGGCACGAGCAGGAGCGCAGCGGCTTTGGACACGCGGCTGAAGAACAGGATCGTGACGCTCACCGCGGTCGCCAGGAGGAGGATGTCGATGAGGGCGGCGCCGTATGCGCCCAGTCCGAAGAAGAGAGGGGTCCAGCCGAGGTTGAGGGCCAGTTGCACAACCCACCACGTGATCGCCGACCTCCTGTCCGGTGCGGCCTGTCGCCGCCAAACCAGCCATGCGGCAGCACCGATGGTGGCGTAGAGGACGGTCCAGACAGGGCCGAAGAGCCAGGCGGGAGGAGCCCAGGCCGGCACGTCCAGTGACGTGTAGACCGTCGCCGCGTCCGCGGAGGCCAGGGCACCCGCCGCAGCAACGGCGTACGCCGCCAGCAGGAAACCGATCAGGGCGGCCCACGCTCGTGCGCCCTGTGCGGTCACTCGGTCGGCCACTCCAGACACCAGGGATCCCTGCGACGATCGCGCCGTTCGGACACCTGAGTTTCCGCTCTTCAGCTCTGCTCGGATGCACCCCCCGGCCGGCGCTTCGCGAACAGGGGCGTGCTGGAGTGGCGGGCTCGGTCGCAGGGGGGCCGCCGTACCGTGGTGGGGGTTCCGTTCCCGGCGGATCGCGAGATCGAGCAGGTCTGGCAGGCTCAGGAACGGTCCTTCGAATCCGGCAACCGTCTACCCGGTCTTCATCGGCCCCAGCGGGTGCCAGGGCCCTACCGGAAGAACGCCAGGTAGTAGTCGACGAACTTCATCTTGTGCTGTCCGGCAGCGTCGTCGTTCTGGCCGGGAACGAACTCGGGGGCGTTCTTGATCTGTTCCTTGGTACAGCTGACGAAGACGGTCTCCATCGCGAGGTCGACGGCCGTGACGACTCCGCCCGGGATGACGACCTGGCGGCCGATGATCCACGGGCCGGTGTCCACGACCAGGTGGCTGCTGCCGACCTCCGCCGAGTGCTTGTCCACCTTGCCGATGCCGCCGTCGGAGCACTCGACCTTGTATCCCGTCACATCCACCTCTGTCGCGTGGGTCGCGGTCTCGGCGTAGGTCCAGACATCACGAGTCATGTCTGCTTCCTTCCTCCCGTGCGGCCGGTGGCCGTCGTGTTCTCCTGCCGTTGCGTGTGCTCGGAAAGTGCCGCTTCACACGGCTCGAGTCAGTCGATCTCCATCGCCCGCGCCGCGTCCGGTATCTGTCGGGCGGTCACGCGGTCGGACAGCGGGTCCACGACGCTCCGGCTCCCGGCGGGGGCGGCGCCGATGGAGCCCGTCAGCGTGACGCCGAGGGCGGCCAGGGCCGCGCTCTTGGCGAGCAGTCGTCCCGGGCGGTGGGGCGACCTGGTCCTCGGCTCCGCCTTCCTGGGCGTGGTCCGGCCGCCCGGGGGCGTACCGGGCGAGCGGCGGACTCCGGACGGGTGCCTGGGGTCTCCGGACGGGTGCCCAGGGACTCCGGACGGGTGCCCAGGGACTCCGGACGGGTGCCCGGGGTCCCCGGGCACCGTCGCCGGCTGTGCGGCGTGCGGGGCCTCGCACGCGTCGGGGATCGGCAGCGAGGCCAGTACCGTCTGGCAGGTACGGGCGTCGGGTCGGTTCGAGGCCTCGTGCGCTGTCATGGCCGTCAACAGCCTGCCGAGTCCTGGGGGGAGTCCGTCGGGTAGCCGCGGCGGACGGTGCAGCCGTGCGAGCGCCGCCTCCAGGGGCGGGCCGCCGTACTCCCGTTCGCCCTTGAGGGCCTCCAGGAGGACGAGTCCGAGGCTGTAGACGTCGGCCCGCGGCCCCGTGGTCCGGCCGAGTGCCTGTTCCGGTGCCATGTAGCAAGCCGTCCCCATGAGGATGTCCTCGCCGTCGGTGGCCGGGGCGGCCGCGCTGCTCGCGGCGTCGTCGGGCGCGGCCGCGGGGTCGTCGGCCGTGGCGAAGCGGCGGGAGATCCCGAAGTCCGTCAGGTGCGGGGCGTCGGTCCGGTCCAGGAGGATGTTCGACGGCTTGACGTCACGGTGGACTATTCCCGTTCCGTGCACATGGGCGAGCGCGGAGGACAGCGCGACGCCCATGCGGCGGGTCTCGGTCAGCGAGAGCGCGGAGCGGGCGAGGCGCCTGCGTAGGGTCGTCCCCCTGACGAGCTCCATCACCAGGAAGGGACGGCCTTCGTCGCGACCGGAGTCGAAGAGGGTCACCAGACCGGGATGCTGCAGCTGGGCCAGGAGACGTCCCTCGTTGTCCGAGCGCTCCTCCGTCCGGGTGTCGCCGCGGCGGAAGACCTTCACCGCGACGGGCCTGCGCAGCCGGAGGTCCACGGCTTCGTAGACGTCGGCTGCTCCGCCTCTCCCCAGCAGGCCGTCGAGCCGGTACCGGCCGGCGACTGCGTGAGCCGTCAGCCGGGTGTCGGGTTGGACGCGCCACGGACGGACCTGCATCTCGGTTCTCCCTGTGTTCCGTTGCCGCCTTGTGCCGTCCGCCTCTTCGTCGACGAGCGGTGTGCCGCCCTTCGCCCCGTCCAGTGCGGACCCTCCGGCCTGGGGCGCTGGTCGCCTCCGAACGTCGCGGCCGTGCGGCCGCCGCGTGCGGACCTCGGGGTACGGCTGCCCCGGATGCCCCGGGGCATCCCTGTGACGTCCGTGCATTCGGCCGACGCGCGGGGCCGCTCGCTTTCGGGCGGTGGCTTTCGGACGACCGCGTTTGGGTGTCCGCGTTCGGGCGACCGCCTTCGGACGCCGCTTTCGGCCGACCGACTTCGGACGGTGGAGGGCACCTTCCGGGTGCTCCCCGGGGGGGGAGAGAGAGGCGACGTGAGCTCTCTGCCCCGTCGCGGGTGGTTCGCGGTATCGGAGGGGTCGGGGAACCTGCGCCACTGCGCCCGTCCGTGCGTCCGCGCGCCCCTGCGTGAGGGATGGCCGTGGCCGGATCTCGCCTCCACGATGAACCGCGTCCCGTCCCGCCCGCCGCGGACGGGACGGTGCGTGTACGGCGGCGCCAGCAGGCAGGACCGTTCGCGCGTCAACACTTCGGCGATCCGTACGGGGGGATCCATGGGCAGGCGCTGGTTGATCACGGGGTGCTCTTCGGGCCTCGGAAGGGCATTGGCCGCCGCGGCGGCACGGGCGGGGCACGAACTCGTGGTCACCGCCCGCAAGACCGCGGACCTGGAGGACCTCTCCGCCGCCTGGCCCGGACGGATCGTCCCGGTTCCGCTGGAGCTGCGGGACCCGGCCTCCTGCCAGGAGGCCGTCCGGACGGCCGTCGACCGCCTCGGAGGCATCGACGTCCTCGTCAACAACGCCGGCGTCGGTCTCTTCGGCGCGGTCGAGGAGGTCTCCGACACCGAACTCCGGGAACAGTTGGAGATCCTGGTCGTCGGGCCCTGGAGACTCACGCGGCTCGCCCTGCCCCTGATGCGGGCCCAGGGGCACGGCCACATCCTCAACGTCTCCTCCGTCGTCGGCCGGATGGCCTTCCCGGGCCTCGGCGCCTACGTGGCCGCGAAGCACGCGCTGGAAGGCATGAGCGAGGCTCTCGCGGTGGAGGCGGCCCCGCACGGCATCCGTGTCACGGTCGTCGAACCCGGCATGTTCGCCACCCGCTACGGCACCGCCATGACGGAAGCCGCCCACCGGGTCCCCGCCTACGACGTGACCAACCGCGAGATGCTCGAAGGCGCGCGCGGACTCGCCGACAGCCCCGAGACCGGGCGTCCCGACGACTACGCGGCACGGGTCCTGGCCATCGTCGACGCCGAGGGCCCCACGCCCCTGCGCATCCCGGTCGGCGCCGACGCGTACGGCTATCTGGACGTCGCGGAACAGGCCGCTCGCGAGGAGTACGCCGCGGCGCGGGCTCTGGTCGACGGGCCACCGTCCGCGGTCTGACGGGCTCACCCGCCCGCGCGGTCTGACAGGCCACCGCCCACGCAGTCTGACGTGCCACCGCCCGCGCGGCCAGACGGACCGCCGCCCGCGCGGTCTGACGGACCGCCGCACCCGCGGCCTGGGCGGCCGCGAGGAGTATGCCCCGCCCCCGCCCGCGCCTCCGCACCCGCCGTCGGTCGTCGGGGGCGGGGCCGGTCGCCCGGACCGGAGGCATACGCGGGGCGGTTGTTACCCGTGCGTTCCGCATGGGTGGAAGGTGACAGCGGCGACTGTCGGGGTCCTCGGGGGACGTGACAGCGTCGTGTCCGTCACCGACCGAGGGAGTGCGCAGTGAACAAGGGGTACGCGGTGTTCTGCGACGCCGACCGTCACTTCTACGACGCGCCGCACCGCCTGGTCTTCGCCGAGGGAGCGGGCGACTCGCTCTACCGGGCGGCCACCCTCCCCGTACCCGAGGGCTGGACGTCCCACCGTACGGGCGACTGGCTCGCCCTGCGCCCTCTGGACCACGCGCTCCCGTCGCAGGGCTGGAAGATCCACGTCTCTGCCCGTCTCGACAACGCGGAGGCGATCCTCGCCACGGTCCGCGCGTACTGTCTGGGACAGGACGTGGCCTTCAAGTTCGTCCCCAGCCGCTACCTGCTGCACCAGCGCAACGCCAAGTACGCGGACCGCTCGGCGAGCGGCAAGTTCATCACCGTGTATCCGGCCGACGACGAGCAGTGCGAGCGCGTGGCCACCGATCTGGCGGGGCTGCTCGAGGGCCGGCCGGGTCCGTACATCCTCAGCGATCTGCGCTGGGGCCGGGGCCCCGTGCACCTGAGGTACGGCAGCTTCACCCTCCGCCACTGCTACGACGAGCACGGGGAGCTGCGGCCGGCCGTCGAGGACGGGTCGGGCACGCTCGTACCCGACCGGCGCGATCCCGTCTTCCACGTGCCCGCCTGGGTGACTCCCCCCGCCTTCCTGCGTCCGCACCTCGAGGCCAGGGCCTCGGTGACCGTCCAGGACATGCCGTACGACATCGAGAAGGCCCTGCACTTCTCCAACGGCGGTGGAGTGTACGAGGCCCGGGACCGGAGGACCGGGCGGCGGGTCGTCCTCAAGGAGGCGCGGCCGTATGCGGGCCTCGCCGCGGACGGCGCGGACGCCGTGACGCGGCTGCACCGCGAACGCGAGGCGCTGGAACGGCTCTCGGGGCTCGCCTGCACGCCGGAGGTCCTCGACTGCTTCACGGTGGGCGACCACCACTTCCTGGCGCTGGAGTTCGTGGAGGGCAAGCCGCTCAACACCTTCTTCGCGCGGAGGCATCCGCTGATGGAGGCCGATCCGCCGGCGGAACGGCTCGCCGAGTACACGGAGTGGGCGCTGCGGATCCACGGGCTCGTCGAGCGGGCCGTGGCCGCGGTGCACGCACGCGGGATCGTCTTCAACGACCTGCATCTGTTCAACATCATGGTGTCCGAGGACGAGTCCTCGGTGGTGCTGCTGGACTTCGAGGCGGCACAGCCCGCCTCGGAGGGCGGTCGCCAGACCGTCGCCAACCCGGCGTTCGTGGCGCCCGCCGACCGGCGGGGGTTCGATGTGGACCGGTACGCCCTCGCGTGCCTCCGGATCGCGCTGTTCATCCCGCTCACGAGTCTGCTCGCGGTGGACCGGGGCAAGGCCGCGCACCTCGCGGAGACCGCTGCGGCGCGGTTCCCGCTGCCTCCCGGTTTCCTGGACGAGGCGGTCCGGGAGATCACGCGCGACCCGGCCGGCGGCCGGTCCGGCGGGAGCTCGCGGGCGCCCGACCGTCCGGCGGACCCCTCCAGGTTCCTGCCCACGGAGCCGGTCGACTGGCCGAACAGCCGTGACTCCATGGTGGGCGCGATCCTGGCGTCGGCGACGCCCGGAAGGGAGGATCGTTTCTTCCCCGGGGACATCGCGCAGTTCGCCACCGTCGGCGGGGGCATGACCTTCGGACACGGCACCGCCGGAGTGCTCCACGCCCTGTACGAGAGCGGGGCACCCCGATGTCCGGAGGCCGAGGACAGGCTCCTGCGGTACGCCAAACAGCCCGACTCCGGCACACCGCTCGGCTTCTACGACGGGCTCTCCGGTGTCGCGTGGACCCTCGAACGGCTCGGGCACACGGCTGCCGCGCTCGAACTGGCCTCGCTCGTCGCCGAACAGGACCACGAGGGCCTCGCCCCCGACCTGTACGGAGGAACGGCCGGTATCGGCCTCGCCCTGGACGCCCTGGCCACCGCCACCGGTGAGAGCGGCCTCCACGCGGCGGCCCTGCGCTGCGCCGAACTGTCCGCCCGCCCGCTCCGGTCGCCCGGGCGACCGGCGGGAACGGCAAGAGCGGCGGGAACGGCAGGAGCGGCAGGAGCGGCAGGAGCAGCTGGAGCGGCAGGTGCGGCAGGAGCAGCTGGAGCGACAGGCACGGCAGGAACGGCAGGAACGGCAGGCAAGGTGCGCACGGGACTCCTGCACGGCTCCGCAGGACGGGCCCTGCTGTTCGTACGGCTCTACGAGCGCACCAGGGACACCTCCTTCCTCGACCGCGCCGCCGAGGCGCTCCACGACGACCTGAACCGCTGCGTCCACGGCGCCTCCGGGACCCTCCAGGTCGACGAGGGCTGGCGCACGATGCCGTACCTGGGCGCGGGCAGCGTGGGCATCGGCATGGTGATCGACGACTACCTGCTCCACCGGCACGACGACGCCCTCGACCGGGCGCGCCGCGAGATCGTACGGGCGGCGCAGGCCACCTTCTACGCCCAGCCCGGTCTCTTCCGGGGCGTCGCCGGAATGGTGCTCCACCTCGCCCGTACGAACGTCGGCGGGCCCGGCACGACACCGGAGGACGTACAACGCCAGATCGGCTGCCTGAGCTGGCACGCCATGTCCTACCAGGGCCGACTCGCCTTCCCCGGCGAACAGATGATGCGCCTCTCCATGGACCTCTCCACCGGTACGGCGGGCGTCCTGCTCGCCCTCTCCTCGGCCCTGGGCGACCGCCCGGCCCACCTGCCGTTCCTTCCGCCGCTCCCGCGGCCCCACGAACCGGCCCCGTGACGGGGTCGCCCCGCACCACCCGTCCCCTACGAAAGGAAACGATCATGAACCTCTTCGACCTTCAGTCGCTGGAGACCCCCAAGGACGAGGCCATCGGCGACGTCGAGACCGGCAGCCGCGCGAGCCTCCTCCTCTGCGGTGACAGCAGCCTCAGCGTCACGACCTGTAACTGACCCGATCCGTCTTCCCACACGGCGTCCCGAGCGCCGGTGAGAAGTCACGGGGCCCCGGGAGCGCTGCTCCCGGGGCTCCGGCCGTCGGGTCCGGGCACCGGCGGCCCGGCGGCGACATCGCTCCCGGAGGGGAAGAGAGGGGGTCGGATGGCCTCGCCGACCGGTTCCGACCGGCTGCTCCGCGGCGCCATACGGCACACGGCGGGCACCACCGCGGCGCTGCTGCTGTGCTCGGTCGCCAGCGCGGCCTGCTCGCTCGCCGTACCCGCGCTCGCCGGCAGGACCCTGGACCTGCTGCTGCGCCACCAGCTCGGGGCGGGGACGTGGCTGCTGTGGACCGCCGTACTGCTCGCGGCCGAAGTACTCCTGGAGACCTGCGCGGTGCTTCTGACGCAGCTGACCAATGCCCGCGCCACCGCCTGGATCCGGCTGCGCGCCCTGGGCGGTCTCCTCGGCACCGCTCCCCACCGGGCAGCACCCCACTCGGGCGGCGACGTCGCCGCCCGGCTGTGCGTCAACGCCACCGACAGCGGCACAGCCCCGGCGGCCCTCGCGACCTCGGTGTCGTCCGTGCTCGTGCCGATCGGCGCACTCGTCGCCCTGGCGCTCATCCACCCCTGGACCGCCGCCGTCTTCGTGGCCGGTCTGCCCCTGCTCCTGCTGCTGCTCCGCGCGTACGCCACCCAGTCCTCCGACTCGGTCGGCCACTACCAGCGGGCGCAGGGCGCCGTCGCCGCCCGACTGGCCGAAGCACTCGGCGGCGCCCGTACCATCGCCGCCGCCGACACGGCACGGTTCGAGGAGGAGCGCGTCCTCGCCCCGCTGGCGGACATGACACGGCACGGCACCCGCATGTGGCTCGTCCACGGCCGCGCCGTGGCCCGCAGCGGCGTCCTCCTGCCCCTGCTCACGACGGCCGTCGTGGCGGTCGCGGGAGTCGCTCTCGCGGCCGGCGAGCTCAGCGTGGGCGGACTGCTCGCCGCCTCGCGGTACGCGGCGCTCGCCGCCGGGATCGGAGGCATCGCGGCACCACTCGGCACCCTGGTCCGAGCCCGCAGCGCGGCCGGCCGCATCTCCGAACTCGCCGATCTGGCACCGCTGTCGTACGGCTCCGCGGTCCTTCCACCCAACACGCCCGGGGACCTGGACCTGCGGGGAGTACGGGTGACGCGCGACGGCTTCCCCCTGATCGCGGACGTGACGCTCACGATCCGCGGCGGGTCGACGGTCGCCGTCGTGGGCCGGTCCGGAGCGGGCAAGTCGACCCTGGCCGCCGTCGCGGGCCGGCTGACCGACCCCGACGCCGGGAGCGTCCGCCTGGACGGAGTCGACCTGGCGGAACTGTCCCGATCGGAGCTGCGCGGGGCGACCGCGCACGCCTTCGCGCGTCCCGTCTTCGACGCCGGGGCCACCCCCACCATCGGAGCCGCGCTGGCCGCCGGGACCGGGCCCGCCCGGAGCCCGGCCACGCCGACGACCATCCGGGACGCCGCGACGGCCGCCTGCGCCGACACCTTCGTCCAACTGCTGCCGCTGGGGTACGAGACCCCGGTGGACGACGCCCCGCTCTCCGGCGGCGAGGCCCAACGCCTCGGTCTGGCACGGGCGTTCATCGGCCTGGGCCGTCTCATGATCCTCGACGACGCGACGTCGAGCCTGGACACGGCCACCGAACGTCAGGTGGAGACGGCCCTCGCCACACCGTCACGGGCGTGCACCAGGCTGATCGTGGCCCACCGGGTGTCCACGGCCGCCCGGGCGGACCTGGTCGTCTGGATGGAGGCAGGCCGCGTCCGGAGGTCCGGACCGCACAGCCTGCTCTGGGAGGATCCGGAGTACCGCGCGGTGTTCACCGCGGAGGCCCGTCCTGCGGACGCCGCGCGCTGGTCCACCGGGCCGGACGCTCCCCCGGAGACCGCCGACTCGTGCGCTCTGCCGTCGTCGGCCGTCCCGGGGACGGGAGCGGACGCGTGACGCCCGCTCCGGGGCCGGGGCGGGCGAAGGAACCGACCACGCCGAAGGCGACGGCCCGTCCGGCGCCGGCGGCCGTCCACGGGGAAGCGGGCTCGGCGCAGCGCATCACCCGTCCGACACCGGCTGCCGCCCGCGGCGAAACGGACGCGCCCGGTAGCGTCACCTGTCCCGTACCGGGTGCCGCCTCCGGCGAAACGGACGCGCCCGGAAGCGTCACCTGTCCTGCACCGGCTGCCGTCTTCGGCGAGACGGGCTCGGCGCAGCCCATCCCCCGTCCGACACCGGCTGACGCCTCCGACGGGAAGCACACGCCTGGAAGCGTCACCTGTGCCGCACCGGCTGGCGCCTCCGACGGGAAGGACGCGCCCGGAAGCGTCACCTGTCCCGCACCGGCTGCCGTCTTCGGCGAGACGGGCTCGACCCGGCGCGTCACGGCCTCGCTCCGGTCCCTCCTCATCCGCCGCAGACGCGTCCTGGCGAAGCTGGCGGCCTGGTCCGCCGCCGAATCCGCGCAGACGTTCCTCGGCGGCTACTGCGTGGCCCGCTCCCTCGACGACGGATTCCTGAGGGCCGCACCCTCGACCGGGCTCCTCTGGCTGGCGGGGGCCGCCATGGCCATCCTGCTCGGCGCTCCCGTCGTCCGGGGCGTCTTCGCCCAGCTCCCCCACCTCACGGAACCACTGCGCGACCAGCTCGTACGGGGGTCGGTGGTACGCGCCCTGCGCGCCGCCACGACCACAGGCGGGGGCGGTGGCAGGGGCCGGGGTGTGGACGCCACAGCGGTGTCCCGGCTGACGAGTCAGACCGAGATCGCCCGGGACAGCTTCGCCGGACTGGTGCTCGCCACCCGCTCCTTCGTCTTCGTCGCCGTGGGGGCCCTCGTCGGCCTGCTGTCGCTCGCGCCGCAGTTCCTCCTCGTCGTACTTCCGCCCCTGGCCCTGGGCCTCGCCCTGTTCACGGCCTCCCTGCGGCCCATGGCGCGGGCCCAGCACCGGTACCTCGACGCGGACGAGGCCGTCGGCCGGCGCGCCGAGATCACCCGCACCGCCCTGCGGGACATCGTGGCCTGCGGCGCCCAGGAGGCGACCGCCGCGCAGAACCGCCGTGCCGTCGACGAGGCGGCCGCCGCCCAACGCGCCCTGGCCCGCTGGGCGTCCGTCCGCACGTTCTCGGTGGCGACGGCCGGACAGCTGCCGGTCCTCCTGCTCCTCGTCACGACGCCGTGGCTTCTCCGCCAGGGCGTCACGGCCGGGGCCGTGGTGGGTGCGCTCACCTACGTGCTCCAGTCGCTGCTCCCCGCGCTGCACACACTGATGACCGTCCTGGGCGCGGCGGGCGCGCGGCTCTTCGTCGTCCTCGACCGGCTCACCCAGCCGCTGCCCCGGACCCCGACGCCTCCCCCGGCCCCGGCCACGCCCCCTCCCCCAGCCTCCGCCGCCGCACCGCCCGGCCCGCGCCGTGAGGGCGGTCGGGCCGCCACGGCGCTGGTGCTGCGCCACGTACACGCCTCGTACGGCCCCGGCGCACGCCCCGTACTGGACGCGCTGGAACTGACCGTCGAGCAGGGGGAACACCTCGCCGTGGTCGGCCCGAGCGGCATCGGCAAGTCGACCCTGCTGCACGTCGCGGCCGGCATGCTCACCCCCGATCAGGGCGACGTACGGCTCTTCGGCCGTCCCGTCGCGGCCTGCCCGCCTTCGGAGCTCACCGCACTGCGCGTCCTTGCCCCCCAGGAGGCGTACGTCTTCACGGGCACCCTGCGGGACAACCTGCGGTACCTGCGGCCCGACGCCGACCGGGCCGCCGTCGACCGCGCCGTGGACGCACTCGCCCTGGAACCGCTCGTCGACCGGGTGGGCGGGCTCGACCGTACGCTGACGCCCGACGCCCTGTCCCTCGGCGAACGCCAGCTGATCGCGCTGGGGCGCGCCCATCTGGCCCCCGCCCCGCTGCTGCTGCTCGACGAGGCGACCTGCCACCTGGACCCCGTCGCGGAGGCCACGGCCGAGCGGGCTCTCAGTGCCCGGCCGGGCACCCTGATCGTGGTCGCCCACCGGTTGTCGTCGGCACTCCGAGCCGACAGGGTCCTCGTCCTCGACGGCACCCGGGCCCAGTACGGAACGCACGACGAGCTGCTCGCGCGTTCCGCTCTCTACCGCGATCTCGTGGGGCACTGGAACCAGGTCCAGGAGTGAGCGGACCGCGCCCGCGCGCACGCCGCCGCAGTGCTCAGGTCCAGCCGGCGCCCTGGGCGATCCGGATGGCGTCCACGCGGTTCCGTGCGCCGACCTTGCGAATGACGCTCGCCATGTAGTTGCGGACCGTGCCCTTGGTCAGGAACAGCGTCGCGGCGATCTCGGCGACCGGCGCTCCGTCGGCGGCCAGCGCGAGGACGCTCAACTCACGCCGGGTCAGGGGCATCTCCGCGGCCTGGAGGAACCCCAGCGCGAGCGTGTCGTCGATGTAGCGCTCCCCCTTGGCCAGACGGTGCACGGCCTCCAGTAATCGATGCTTCGGGGCGTTCTGGTCGACGAAGCCGCTCGCCCCCGCGGCATGGGCCCGCCGCAGAACCCCCGGCCGCTTCCCGGCGACGAGGGCCAGCAGAGCCGGACGGACGCCCGAGCACTCCCCCGTGGGCGGTGCGGCAGCGGCCACGGGCCGCTTCGCCGCGGGCGGCAGACACTCGGCGTCCGCCACGTACACGTCCGGTTCGGGCATCCCCGTCGCCGGGCCGTGCGGCCATCGCGGCAGCGAGGAGACCACCATGAGCCCGCCCGACCTCAGCAGTTCGGCCAGAGCGGTCCGCAGGAGCTGCGCCTCGTAGACAACCGTCACTCGTATCATTCCCACCCCTTCGGTCCTCCGCCGTGCCAGAGGTGCACGACGCGAGCCATCACCCCCAGCCCTCTGCCCTTGCCGCACCAGGCGGAACACCGCGCCGGGTGCACAGGGGGCGCACTCCGGAGCGCCTCGGCCGGATCCGGTTCGTCCCTCCGAGGGCGAAGCAGGCCGACGGCGTGTGATGCCGGCCGCGCCGAACCAGGAATGTCCAGATCGAAGCCGTACGGCGCGCGGGCGCGGTAGTGCGCCCCGGGAGTCCACCCGTCCGGGTAGGAGCCCCGGACGGGCGACCACCCGACACGGCACCGACCGCGATCCGAGCGCCGGGAACCCCACCACTCGGCAAGCCCCCCACTGGAACGCCGTTCCTTACGACTGTCAGAGCGGCATGACAGCCTCCTGGCATGAGCTACGACCTTGCTGTGTGGGAAGGCGATAGACCGGCGAATGACAAGACCGCCGGCCTGGTCTTCGACGACCTGTACCACCGCTACATCGGCAGTGGAGTGGAAGAGCCTCCGTCCGAGCGCATCGCGGGCTACGTGGCCGTGTTGCTCGAACGGTGGTGCGACCTCACCGAGGACGAGGAGGGGACCTCGCCCTGGTCGACCGGGCCGCTGATCGGCGAGGCCAGTGGTCCGCTGATCTACTTCCCCATGCGGTGGAGCATGGCCGAGGAGGCGTCGGCCCACGCGGCGGCCGTCGCGGAGTCCATGGGCCTGATCTGCTTCGACGCACAGCAGAACCGGCTCAGACCATGAGAAGGCCGGTCAAGCGGCGGTAGCCGGTCAGGGCTGCGGCTGTGCCGACACACTTGCGGGGCCCGGCTGCCGTCAGCTGTCCAGGAACCCGTACCAGCACTGGTCTACGATTCCACGATCATGGTTCCGCCGTCATGCGGCACTGTACGAGTACGGGATGGACTGGGGGACGGAAAGGCGATCGACAGGCCTGGCCGGCCGGAGAACCTGCCGGCAGCCGAAGTGTTGTGGGCGCGCTGGGCCCTGGTCGCCGCGCTGGAGGCCACGGCGAAGGCGGAAGCCCAAGGCGTTCACCGCGGCGGCACATGGATTGACGGCAGCGGTCTGCACCTCGACGATCGCGGCTGCACCTGCTGGACCTTCCAGCAGATGGGAGAAGGCCGCTACCTGCTGTACGGCGAGGACGAGTCCAGTGCCGTGAAGTGGCACGAGCCCTCGATCGACATGCTGGCGCAGGCGCCGGACTGGCTGCCGTACGAGCACCTTCGCGAGCTGTTGGAGGGCTGGGAGCTGGGCTGTGTGTACTGGTACGAGAACGGTGCCTGGGCTCGTGCGCCCTACCCGGACGACTTGGACGATGACGGCCTCGACTGCGGAATGAGCCGTTTCGCGGTGCGCGATGAACTGCTGCGCGACGTGATCGCGTCGGAGCGCGGCCTGCCCCGCGGCCGGGCTGACGGTCTTGTGGCCGCGGCGGAAGCGGGCAGCCTGACGGCCGCCGAGATCCGGGAGGTGCTGGACGCGGCTGCCGCCGCGGACGAGTACGTGCCGGCGGATCGGGAAGCGCAGCTGCGGTCACTGGAGCTTGCGGCGCTGGTCGCCCCCGGTTCCGTCACTCCGGCCGCGTCGAACGAGCCTGGCTGAGGCCCGGGAATCCATTCCGTCGGCCCCCCCTGCCGGATGGGACGGATGGGACGGGTGGGGGCGGGTGGGGGCGGGTGGGGAAAGCATGCCCGGGCTGCGGAGTACGCGCCCAGACGGTCGGGGGCTCCGGAAGCAGGGCACGTTCGACACCCGCTCCACCACGGGGTCGCCCCCGCCCGGCACCGTCGGACAGACATGCTCGGACGTCCCACCGCGTCGAGGTCCATCACCCGCGTCCTGCGCCCTTGGCCTGAGCGGCCTGCCAGAGCAATCGTCGGTGCCGACCGGTCCGGTTGTCCTCCCGGCGGCCCAGGAGACGCGGCGGCTACGGCAGGGTGACCACGTGCCGTTTCGTCGATGACCGCGACCAGCACGGTCGCGTCACGTCGGACGGCCAGTTCGTACGCCGTGCCGGGCTGCCACAGCGCGGTACCGCTCGATGCGGTTGATCCCGCACTCCCCCGCATCGTGCGCAATCCCGCTCACCCGGCGCTTGAGCCTGCCCCGGCCCCCGGACGAGGACCACTCGTACCTGCGGGACTCAGCACGCCGGTCCGCGACGGCTTCGCAGAACCGCCATGCGCCGTAACGCCGGACGGAAGACCAGCCGACCAGCACGACGGCGCCGCCATCGTGCGGGCCGTTCTGCGCAGAGGTCCGCTGGCACGTACCGCGATCAATCCGGGAGACGTGTCCCAGCGCGGCCACCGTGTCGCAGCACGCGGCCGGACTGCTCGCGATGGAGCTGGTCTGGGACCGCGCGAGCCTCCTCGGCCGTCTCGCCCGGGCCGTCCCCGTATCCCGCTCGACATCGAGGCCTCTCGTCAGCCGTTGAGTGCCGGCACGGCCAGGGCGAGGGCGAGGGCGAGGACCAGGGACGTACGACGTGCGGACATGCGGTGACCTCAGGTGAGCGGTCGGGTGACGGATGCGGGTCCACGCGCCTCGTTGCTTCAATGAGGCGGCGCCGGCGGGCTATGCCGTAGCTGCGAGGGGGACTTCGTGAGGACGGTCCTCACGCCCTCACGGAGCGCGGCGGCTGCTAGGTCCTGCCTCCTTGATCATCTACAGGCCGGGGCGTTTACGGATGGTTCATGGTGGTGCCGTCGGGATTCCGCCCGAAGGCGGCCTCTAGAACGGCGGGGACGTCTTCCTTGGGGAGCATGGTGCGCACGTCTGCCAGAACCTGGGGAAAGTCGTCATCGTCGATGACGCCCATGTGCTCCTGACGGAGTTGGTAGATGATCTCGACGAGGTCCGGTCTCAGCTGCATCCAGGCACGGGAGCTACGGATCTCTTCATCGACCTGGTCCATGAACCAGCGCATGACCTCGTACGGGACGTCAGTGTGCCCTGCGTTCGGGTTGCAGCACACCGTCGGCTCCCGTGCCGGATCCTCGTCGGGGACGATCGCGGTCACGAGAGTCCGTTGCCCGTTCACGAGATCCAGATACCAGGCGTCATCGGGCACCGAGTACATCGTGGTGATCGCGTAGTCGCCGCCGGGGTGTCGAAAGACCATGGCCGCATGCTGCCACGCTGGGCTGCGGACGTGCCTCTCCACATCATGCGGCCCGACGCTCCTACGCCCGGGCCCCGACAAAGATGGCGGCGAGGTGGAGCGCTGCCCGGTAGGCCATGGCGAGCTTGTCCGTTCGCATGGCCGGGCCGTGCCACTGCTTGAGCCGGTTGATGCATCGCTCGACCGCGTTGCGCTGCTTGTACACCTCGGCATCGAAGCCGGGCGGGCGGCCACCGGCGCGACCTCGCCGCAGCCGGTGACCGACCTGTTCGACGGGCTGCGGGATCGCGGCACGGATGCCTCGCCGCCGAAGATGCTCGCGGATCGCGCGGCATGAATGCGCGCGGTCCGCAAGGACGGCGTCCGGCCAGGTCCGCGGTCTTCCTGGCCCGCTTCGCGGAACACGGAGACCTGCCAAGACCCCCTCGAAGGCCGGCGTCTCGCCCGCCTGTCCCGCCGTGACGCGGAGGGCCAGGGGCCGCGCATGGCCATAGCTGACGAGATGGACTCTCGCGCTCAGGCCGCCGCGGGAACGCACGAGCGCGCGCATGGTCATCGGACTCAGCCTGAAATGGCGCCCCCTTCTTCCTCGCTTCGGCGGCGTGCTGGTGGACCCGGCAGACGGTGGAGTCCACCGACACAGTCCAGCGGATGTCGTCAGCACTAGGGGGTGTGTCGAGGTGCTCTAGGTTGGCTAATGTGAGTGCGCAGGGGCGGAGTTACCGATACGTCGGACCGATCGAGCTGAAGGCTGCCGTCCGGCCTGGCAGTGGCGGGTGCCGGATCAGCTCGGCAGTTGAATTCGGCCACTGGATCGCTGGGCAATCGGCGGCGGAGCTGGCAGAGCCGTTCACCTTCGTGGTCGGCACGGACGGTGTGCTTCGGCTGGCGCCGCGGCGGAGTGAGCACGTGGCCTGTGCCGGCGGAGCCTATGTTCTGGGCGCCGGCGAGATCGGTTTCTTGCGCGAGGCGGGGCGGTGGGCCGTGGGCGAGGTCAGCAACCAGTCCACCGGGTACTGCCCTGACATCGGCTCCTGGCCGGAAGTCGCTTGTGCTCTGGACGAGGTGGGGCTCGAACGTCCCTCCGGCTTTACCCACGAAGTGGTGTTCCGCCGGTGCCCTGGCTGCCAGGAGCACAACATCGTGCGCGAGGACGACTTCGCCTGCGTCTTCTGCGGAGGCGATCTGCCGGAGGCGTGGAACGTGGACGTCAACGCGTGATGACCGAGGCTCACAGTCACTCGTTGGTTGCCGCGACGAGGACGGTCGCCTCGTAGCAGACCGCGAGCTTGTCGTATCGCGTGGCGACAGCACGGTGCCTCTTGAGGCGGTTGATCCCGCGCTCCAACGCGTGGCGCTCGCGGTAGTCGACCGGGTCGAACTGCGGCGGCCAGCCACCGCGGGAGCCGAGCTTTTGGCAGTTGCGTGCCTGGTCGGTCTTGCCGGGGATGGTGCAGCGGATCCCCCGGCGGCACAGGTGGGCACGGTTCTTGCGGGAGGCGTACGCCTTGTCCGCGCGGACCCGGTTGGGGCGGACGCGTGGCCGGCCCGGACCGATGCGAGGCACGCGAACCTTCTCCAGCACAGGCTCGAACTGCGGCGAGTCGGCGCGCTGCCCAGCCGTGACCACGATCGACATGGGTCTCTGGCGCTGCTCGACAGCCAGGTGCAGCTTGGTCGTGAACCCGCCGCGCGAGCGTCCCAGTCCGTGGTCTCCAGGCTCGGTGAGCACGCCGCCCGGCGGCTCTTTCTACTGTTGGGCGCGGCAGACCGTGGAGTCGACGCTCAGGTCCCAGGTGATCGCACCCGCCACGTCGGCCGAGGAGTGGAGCCGGGTGAGGATGCGGTGCCAGGTGCCGTTGCGCTGCCACCGGCGGAACAGGTCGTAGCCCCGGTTCCATGGCCCGTACTCGACGGGGACGTCCTGCCACGGGACTCCGGTCCGGACCCGGAACCGTAAGCCGTCGATCAGTCGCCGCCGAGGCCAGACAGGCGACCGCCCCGCCTTCGTCCCCCTCGGCAACAACGGCTCCAACACCACCCCTGCTCGTCCGTGAGATCTCCCCGACCCCCAAGGCCGTGTTTCGGAAGGGGGTCACCTTCCCATCGGCTCAGCTGAGGTGCCGTCGGACGAAAGGCGCCGTTCCCAAGACGAATACAGTGAAGGCGACCAGTCGTTGGAGGCCGGGCTGAGCGGCGAGGTTGCTGTGCTGGATGCCGTAGATCGCGTACCCGTTGGCGGCGAGGTCGGTCGTCATGATGACGCAGACGAGCTCCACCCCTCGGCGTTTGCCGCTGATCAGAAGCGCAGCTGCGAGCAGGTCGAGGAACGCCAGGGAGGACCAGTAGAAGTTGAGCCACCTCGGAGCCCAGTCGTAAGCCTGTAGGCCATGGTGAAGAAGGTCGGTGACATGGGCGACGGCGCCAACGAGGAGCAGGCCGGCTGCAGTGGCGCACACCACTATCACCACCCAGTGCGGGGTGCGGTGCATCCAAGCGATCACGTCTCGGATCGTCCCAGCCGCTGACGCGTCCCGTCAGCCAGTTGACGGAGGATGATCTCCCTTCGTGAAACGTGGAGATCTGGCCGATGCGCAGTGGGCCCTGCTGAAGCCGTTGTTGCCGACGGGCAAGAGGCCGTGACGTCCTCCGGCACGGGCTCAGCGGCAGCTGAGCAACGACGGCACACGACGGCGGACACGGACCGGGGCGCCGTGGCGGGGTGGGTGCCAGAGCGGTACGGCCCGCCCATGCGGATCCCCAGGCACATCGTCTGGGACCGGGCAGGCCCCGTACCCGCCCCGACCCGGTCGCCTACGTCACGAACCACTTCGTCCTGCTGTCACAGCGGAACAAGGGAGCTGTCTCCGCGCTCCTTGAGGCGCTGCAACGGCCTGGTTCAGCGTGATGCCGACGGCGTTGAGGCCGAGAGCGGGCAGCAGTGAGCGGACAGCCGCTCACGGGTGGCGCCCGGGTCATCGACGACGAGGGCGGTGAGGTCCTCAAGACGAGCGGGGACACCGAACCCCGCACGTTCGTGGGCCCTTCTCTACGCGTCGGCGACAGCCGGCCGTTCCCCTGCTCGGTACCGGCGACGCGCCGGTCGTGCCCGTCCTGACGGACACCGCGGTCAGCGCCGAGAAGCTGACCACGGCAGAGGGCTACATCGCATACGGGGAACCGCGGTTGCCGGGAGACGGCAGCACCATGCTGGTCCGCACCGGTGCGGCAGGCGGTCGGCTGGCCCTGGTGGAGACCGAAGGCGTCAACGGCGTGGTGTCCGAAGTGTCGTACAGGGCCAGGACCCCACCTTCCAAGGACCAGCTCCTCGCCGTCAACGGCTCGGAGACCCTCATGGCGGACGTGTCAGACGAATCCCGGATCACGGTCCGCCGACTCCCCTCGCTGGAAGTGGTCTCCGCCTTCACCGCGGCGCGCCGCGACGCCAAGGGCGGTCGCCAGGGGGAGAACGAGCCCGTCGCGCTCGACTTCCAGGCCGATGGCCGGCTCGTGACGCTCTCCGGCCCCGTGGTCGAGCACTGGGACACCGGCACCGGACGCCGGCTGAACCCGCCGAGAGACCTCGGCGATCTCCGGCTGACGTCCCGCGCCGAGCCCGTGTACGGAGTCGGTGAGCATCGCATCCCAGGAGTGATCGCGGTGTACGTTCATGGGGAACCACACCTCCATGCGGTCGCCCCGGGGACTGGCCGTGAGCGCAGGGACCAGCTCATCACGCTCGGCGACGACCTGCTCGCCGTCGCCTTCCTCAAGGACAGGCGGTACCTCTCCTTACTCACGACGGGCCGCATCGTAGAACTGTGGTCCGCAGAGCCGGGACACCGGGCGCGACGGGCGCTGGGCCCCCTCGGGCCCCTGGAACCAGGGGAGTTCACGGTCGGGAATCCGGCAGGCGCCGACTTCGTCGTGGCCTACGACAGTACCGCCGTCTTCCTCAAGGCGGACGATCCCTCCTATCGGGACACGTACAAGTTCAGTGGCCAACAGGGCTTCGTCGCCACCACGGACGGAACGTCCTTCCTCGGCACCCCCGCGCTGGAACGCACGGCGATCGGGTTCACGAGGTCCGCCCTGACGCCCACCCGCCTCGACCCCGCACTGTGGAAGCGGCACATCTGCAAGGTCCTCGGCCGCGGCCTCACCGACGACGAACGCAACGCCCTCCCGGGGCCGTTGCCGGCCACCGTCTGTGTCCGCTGAGCCGGCGCGGTGCGCGGTGTACGCCTGGACCGGGAGGGGTGCGGAGGGTGCCCGCTCATTCAGGTCAGGACGTCAGGACATCGACGCCAGGAGTCCGATCTCCGGCGCCAGGGCACCCGGCTGGGCGAGCGAGCGGAAGTCGGCCTCGACGGCGGCGAGATCGAGCACGCCCGCGCGGACGGCCCGGAATCGCACGGCGGACCAGACGAACACGTCGAGATCGTCGAAGCCCGTGCCCTCCTCGAGTACCTCCTCCTCGTGGAACCACACAGCGACACGGCCGTCGGTGCGCATCACGTACAGGCTGCCCCCGCCGTCGGCGCCCAGGGACCACACGTCGTCGTCGCCGAGTTCCGTGGTGTAGTCGCTGTCCAGGACGGAACAGCCGTTGGCCGCGAAGTCGAAGGCGTACGACCAGTCGAAGACATCGAGGCACTGCCTCATGTCTCCCGAGCGCACCTTGCGGTCGAACACGGCCAGCGTCGTGGCCGCGTTCCGCGGGAGCCGGGTGAGGAACGGCTCGACCGGGCGGGTCGAGGCAGGCACCTCAACCGGCGGCGCGTCCGGGAACCAGCGCGCCAGGTCGTCGTCCAGACCCCACTCCACGTACCCGGCCAGTTGCTCGACAGAAAGAGTCATGCGGTCAGGGTATTCAGGGGGTACGACATCCTGGACGGCCGACCGCCCCGTCATGTCTTCTCTCTGTCGGCCGACGGGTGCTGCGCGTCGGGCACGCACTTCGTGCAGGTCGGGTTGTGGCAGGGGCCCGACTTCCACTGGGGAATGAAGACTCCCATCGTTTTGTGCCTCGTGATCTGCGCGGTCACGGGCTCTTGGCAGGCGGGGCAGACATGTCCGGCCTGCGGTGTCGACGCATGCTCGCCTCTGCTCATATGCATAGAATAAGATACTTTGCCCTAAAATGGCGAAGATTTTACGAGGATGGGGTTCCGGTGACGCCACCGGCCTGAGCGCCGCCCGATCCAGGGCTGCCCGATACAGGGCTGCCGCACGACAGGGCCCACATTCACCTTCAGAGCCACGGGTCATTCGGGCTGCGCCAGGTCACCCGGACTGCGGCGGGTCGCCCGTTTCCGCGTCCGCCCGCGTCGGCGCACGCTCACCGACCGCGCCCCGGGAATCGCCGCCCTCGCCTTCCGCGGGTTCGGCCTCCTCATGGTTCGACGGGCGCGGATACCGGACACTCAGCGCAACGGACACCGCCAGGATCGTGGCGATGACCGCCAGGCTGACCGGTGACGGGATCTCCGGAATGCTGCTGCTGAACATCTTGTGGGAGGCCTGGAGAATCAGTTTCACGCCGATGAAGGAGAGGATCAGCGCGAGGCCCTTGCTCAGATAGTGGAACCGGTCGAGAAGGCCCGACAGGAGGAAATACAAGGCCCTCAGACCGAGAATCGCGAACGCGTTGCTGGTGTAGACGATGAAGGCGTCGTCACTCACCGCCAGGACGGCCGGCACGCTGTCCACGGCGAAGACCAGGTCCGCCGCCTCGATCGCCGCGACCACCGCGAGCAGCGGCGTGGCCACCCTCTTCCCGGCCTCCCGGACGAAGAACTTCATCCCGTAGTACTCGTCCCGGACGGGCACGATCTTGCGGAGCAGCCTCACGGCGATGCTCTTGCCCGGGTCGAAGTCGCCCTCTTCGCCCTTGAGGATCTTGTAGGTGCTGTAGAAGAGAACGGCCGCGAAGGCGAACAGCACCGCCGTGAACCGGCTGACGACCGCCACTCCGGCCGCCAGGAAGATGCCCCGGAACACCAGCGCGCCCATGACGCCGAAGAACAGCACGCGATGCTGATAGGCGCGCGGCACCTTGAAGTAGGCGAAGATCAGCGCGAAGACGAACAGGTTGTCGACCGACAGGCTCTTCTCGAGCAACCACGCGGTCGTGTACTCCACGCCCGGCGCCGTCCCCAGGACCAGGAAGACGACCGCACCGAAGAGGAGGGCGAGGCCCACCCAGACGCCGCTCCAGGCCGCGGCCTCCTTGAAGCCGATGACATGGGCCTCCCGGTGCGCCAACAGGTCCACGGCCAGCGACACGATGACAGTGACGGCGAACGCCACCCACAGCCAGGACGGCACGTCGAGCATGGGGGACCCCTCACACGAGCAGGGGAAACCTTTCTTTACAAAGTTTGACGCAAAATTTCCCATTTGTCTTCTATGCCCATGTACTGCGGTCGTCCCGAGCCGTCGCCCCGCGGAGACGAAGGCGACGGCCGAAGGCCTTGCGGGGTGGCGTCAGGACGGCTGTTCCGGGCTCCTGGCGGTGATCACTGAGAACGCGCCGCCTTGTGGATCCGCGAGCACGGCCATGCGGCCCGCCGCCATGTCGAACGCCGGGGCCAGGACAGTGCCGCCCGCCCGAACGGCGGCGGCTTGGATGTCGTCGACGCTGTCCACGTGGAAGTAGGGCTGCCAGTGCGAGGGCACCCCCGGCGGCATCTGGCTCATGTCCATCATCCCGCCCACCGCGCGCCCGCCGACCTTGAACTCGACGTAGCCCTCGGCGTTGGGCATCTCGGAGCGGGCCGTGGTCACCGGGAGGACGGCGGAGTAGAACGCAGACGCCGCCGGGATGTCGCTCGTGGTCAGCTCGTTCCAGATCAGAGCGCCGTGTTCGTTGACGATGCCGGCACCGGCGAAGGTGCCGGGCTGCCACAGACCGATCACAGCGCCGGTCGGGTCGGCGATCAGAGCCATCCTGCCGAGGTCCATGACGTCCATCGGACCCATCATGACCGTGCCGTGGGCGCCGGTGACGGCGCTGATGGTGGCGCTGATGTCATCTGTGGACAGGTACGTGGTCCACACGGTCGGCGGCAGCGGGTCGGGAACGGTCCCGTCCTGGTTCATCGCCTTCATGATCCCGGCGACAGGCTTGCCCTTGAGAGTGCAGACGGAATATCCGCCCTGTTCCGCCGGGCCGATCTCGCCCTGCCAGCCGAAGAGGTCGCTGTAGAAGTCGATGGCCGCCTGCTGGTCAGGGACCATCAGGTCGATCCAGCACGGGGTGCCCGGGCTGTAGGTACCGTTCATGTCGGGCATAGGAGCCTCCGGGATGCCGATCGAAATGAGATGAGCTGCCCCATCCACGTGGCATGTATCTATAGCTCGACAGAAGCCGGAATCCCAGCTCATCCGGATTCGACGGCGACAAGTGAATCCCAAACGGTCTATCCGGGAACGCGGAGCCCGACGAGTTCCTCCGGGATCGCCCTTTCCGAAAACGCCACAGGGTCGGCGGGCGTGGATTCCGCAGGCCGTCGGCAGGACGTCCTGCTTCCTCGCACGTATCAGGGCCTCGTCCGCGAGGTCGTCGCATACCGGGACCTCGCCGAGCCGCGGAAGAGCGCGACGACGCCGGGTGCGAGGTCCGGTCTGATCAGAAGGACACGCTGCGGCTCCGAACCCTCCTTGTCGCCTCCCGCAGGAGCAGCAGCGCTGCGGCCGGCGCCGAGGGGCCCGAAGTACGGGTCGCCAGGGAGGCGCCCGCGCGGCGTACGGCGTCGAGGCGGAGGCGTTGAACGCCCACGAGGGCGCGGACGAAGGGACGGTACGGCGGCGCCACCAGGCTCGGGAGCGGGGTGGCGGCCGTGAGGTCGGCGGCGGCGCGTTCGGCCTCCTCGTCGACGAGCAGGCCGAGTGCCAGGCCGGGCAGGGTGAGGTCCGCGCCGTGGCGCGCCACGGCGTCCAGGGGGACACCGGGGCGGCCGGCACGTACGTCCTCGGCCAGGTCCTCCAGGAAGTCGATGCGCTGCATGGCGCGGATGAGGAGGTGGCAGCCCTCGGTGAACGCCGTCCGTGTGGCTGCGTCCTCGGGGGCGAGAAGGCCGGCCGTGAGCATCAGGGCGGGCAGCGAGTACTCCCGTACGTACTGCCCCAGTTCCTCGTCGTCGGCGATGGTCCGCCAGGCGACCTCGCGCTCGCATCCCCGCAGGAACTCGTCCACGTGGGCGCGCGTCTCGGGGTGGCTCTCGGCGGTGCGGGCGAGGCAGCGCAGGACCGGCAGGGCGGAGTCGCCGTCGGCGAGGGCCTTGCGTACCAGGCCGTCCCACTCGGCGAGCGCGGCCGCCCGCTCGTCCGGTGTGCCGCGGTCGATCCGGTCGTCGGTGTCGTGCATGAACGCGACAGCGGCCACGACGTGCGGGAGCAGCGTGGCGGGGAGCAGGATCCGCGCCGCCGCGTACTCGGCCGTCGCGAACCGCCGTACCGCCCGCCGCTGCTCGGTGTAGTCCCGCCGCAGCCGCGGTTCCCTCACCCCGGCCCGGTCGAGGGCCCGCTTCCACATGCCAGTCTCCCGTCGACGTCGGCTGTGAGCTTACGGCTCCGGGGGCGGAATCCCGGAGGCGCCCCCGGGCGCTGGTCTGCCAGACTCGCGGTGATACGCACGGTGTTCCTGGGGTGGGGGATGAACGAGGTCCACGACGTCTTCGAGACGCATGTGACGGTGCGGTGCCGGAGCGAGGACGAGCTGACCAGCCTCGGTGCCTGGGCTGCGGAGCGGGCTCTGAAGGTCACCACCATCGTCCTCGCGCGCGGCCGCACGCCGGTACAGCCGATGCTCACCCTGCGGGGCCGCACGGGTCATCCGGCCGTGGTGTCCGAACTGCGCGCGGCCGGTTTCGAGCCGGCGCGGGTCAAGGTGGAGACGGTGCCGTGGAGCACGGAGCCCGCGGGTCCCGGCGGGGGCTACTTCGAGCACCACGTCAAGCTGGTGCTGCCCGCCGCGTACGACCGGGCGGCGCTCGAGGCCCTCGTCGTGCCGCACGGCGCCCACGTGTCGTGGAACGCGCGCCGGGCGCTGCCGGGGCCGGGTGGGCGACACGAGCGCTTCGTGACCCAGCGGCACAGGGGACCCGCGGACGCGGCGGGGTACGCCTGCGACGCGCTCGTCGACGCGTTGCTCACCGCCGGGCACGAACTGCTGGCGGAAGAGCGGGAGTTCGTGGTCTCCGACAGCGATCTGTCGTGGGACGAGGGTTGGTTGGAGGAGATGCCTGTATGAACGAGAACCAGTGGGCGCCGTCGATCCCTGACGGGCCCGACAGTCTCACCGAGCCCGTCGCCGACCGTGTGCGCCGCAGGAGCGAGTCTCCGCAGACCCTGACGGCGGGAGTCGGCGACGTGCCCGCGCGGCACCGGGTCTTCGACCCCGCGCTCAAGCACTTCGACGAGGCGTTCCGTCCCGCCGACGGGGTCGTCGAGGACCCGGAGCTGCGGGCCCGCTGGCGGACGGCCCGGCGCGCGGCGCTGGAACTCGTTCTCGCGGCCGTGGCCGCGTCGCCGTGGGCCGACTCCCTCGTGCTGCGCGGCAGCATGCTGATGGGGGCCTGGTTCGGCGACTGCGCCCGCGCCCCGAAGGACATCGACTTCGTCGTCGTCCCCGAGACCTGGCGCATCGAGGAGCCCCGGACCCGGGTGATGCTGGACGGCATCGCCGCGGCGGCCGAGCACCTCGCCGCGGAGCGCGGGACGGACCTGGCGATCTCGGCGGCCGGGGCGGTGTCCGAGTACATCTGGACGTACGAGCGGGTGCCCGGTCATCGTCTGGTCCTGCCGTGGACCGCCCCCGGGCTGCCCGGCGGACAGGTCCAGCTCGACTTCGTCTTCAACGAGCGCCTCCCGACCCCTCCCCGCCCCACCGAGGTCGCGGGCGTCCGCCTGACCGCGGCGGATCGGGAGTCCTCCTTGGCCTGGAAGCTCATGTGGCTGAGCTGCGACACGTACCCGCAGGCCAAGGACCTGTACGACGCGGTCCTCCTCGCCGAGAGCTGTACCCTGCCCCTCGCCCTCCTGGAGACGGTGCTGCGCGAGGCGGACGAGTGGCCGGGCCGTCCCGACGAGCCGCTGAACCTGGCGATGTTCGAGGACGCCGTCCGCGGGGTCGACTGGACGGGCTTCGACGACGCCCACCCGGACACCGAGACCGCTCGCCGCGACCTCGGCACCCGCCTGTTGGCTGCCCTGGCTCCGGTGGTGGGGGCGCCCCGAACCGTCGGCCGAGAGTAGATCTGTGAATGATCACGGTTCACGGTTCACGGGTGTCGGGCGTGCGCGGCGCAGTTCGTGATCCCTGGGCGCAGCGCGGTGGTCGTCGATGGGCGGGGCCATCGCGCAGGATCAGGCCTCGGTGCGTGCGACCAGAAGGTCGACGTCGTAGGTCTCCTCGATGACCCCGTCGGGGAAGACCCGCAGCAAGTGCTCGCGTTCCTCCGCGAAGTAGGCGGCGCGGCGTTCCTCGGTGTCGATGAGGAACATCGAGTGGCTGCCGAGGTTCGCCAGGTGGGTGTCGAGGGGGACGTGCCGGGTCCAGCGCAACGTGCGGGCGGTGAGGCCGAGGCGGTCTTCGGGATCGGCCACGCCTGCATGTGTACCGAGCCTCTCGTCCGCCTTGACGTCGAGGCCGAAGTGCGCGGCTCGGCGGGCGCCCGCCTCGGCGATCCAGGGCACGTCCGCGGGGCTCACGTTCCACCACAACGCGATCGCACCGCCGGGGCGCAGCACACGCCGTGCCTCTGGGATGGAGCGGGAGGGATCGGTCCAGTGCCACGACTGGGCGTAGGTGAGGAGGTCGACGGAGGCGGTAGCGAGAGGGAGGTGGTTGCCGTCGCCCCTGACGAGCGGCACGTCGGGATGCGCACGGCGGAGCTCGGCCGCCATGCCGTATCCGGGTTCCACGGCGATGACGTCGGAGCCTCGGGCGAGCAGCAGGCCGGTCGCCTTGCCCGTACCGGCGCCGATGTCCGCGACGCGGGCGCCGCGCAGGGAGCGGCCTGAGAGTTCCTCGACCGCATCGAGGAGAGCGGGCGGGTACGAGGGGCGATGGGCCGCGTACTGGGCCGCGGCCGTGTTGAAGGAGTGTGCGCGCGTGGTGTGGTCGGGAGCCGTCATGAGGTCATCGTGCCCAGAACGGTTGCCGCTGTGCGGGGGTTCTTCGGAGCCGGCGGCAACCGCGCTCCCCCTGCTTGCCGACCGCCTCGCCGGGCGGCCGACAGGTCGACGGGAAACCGTGCGCTGCCCGATCGGTGACCCAGGCCGAGGGGTCTCCGGCTCCACGGGGCCGGCCGCGTCCTCGGCGGGAGTTCCGCCCGGGGTACGCGGCGCCCCGGCAGGAACTCAGGAGGTGGGCCGGTCCAGCTGCTGCTTCAGCCGGACCTCGGTCACGCTCACGTGCCGCGGTACTCCGAACGCCCGGACCATGACGCCGTGACCGATGTCGGTGACCTCCAGGGCCAGGCGGTCGGCTCCCACGCGCAGGTCGAGCCTCGCCACAGGCCTGCCCGCGAAGTTCGGCATGCGATGGATCCGTGCTCCGGGGTACCTCAGGATCGTCAGCCTGTCCCGCATCTGCTCATACGTGCCCGTCTCCGTTCCGGAGAACGCCTTGCCGATCCGAACCTGGTGCCTCTGGGCGGCGCACTCCTCCCACGGGGTCAGCGGCAGGGGATCCACCAGGACGGGCATGGTGGTGTCGGGGGTCGCTGCCGATGTGACGTGGCGGGCGGCGGTGAAGACCCTCGGCTCGCAGCTCTGCGCGATGAGGTCGGCCAACTCCAGGAACCGTGCCTCGGCCTCGGCTGCTCTCGGCACGAGGGTGACCGCCCGGGCGGTTCGCACGGCGACGACACGGGGGGCCACGTGGACGACAGGGGTGCGAGCCCAGACGGAGGAAGTGACGGCGGGCGCGGAGGCGTGGGGGGTGGCGGCGTAGGCGCTCTGCGTGCCGGCGGCGGCCAGAAGGACGGCGCTGCCGACTGCGGCGGTGATCAGGGGCCTCGAGAAGGGAATCGATCGCATGTCCGTAGCCTGCGGGCCCGCGGACACCGGCCGCCTGAGTAGTCGTACTCATTCCGCCCGAGCACCGACTCATACGGATCATCTCCTGCGGGACCTCGCGAGCGCGTACCAGACCCCCGTAGCGGGATCGTTACGACGCGGGCCGCCCTTGTCCAGAAAGCCTGTACGAACGACCCGGCCGGCAATCTACCGTTCGGTAATGCAGGGGGCGGGGGTCGTCGGACGATCCGTGCTTCGGGGACGTCCGGCGGTACGGGGGCTCTTTGATGACTGTCCAGCACTTGGTCCGCAGTCGGACGGGCGTGACCATCCTCCTGGCCGTGGTGCTCACCATGTCCGGGCTGACCTCGCCCCAGTTGCTCCGCAGCGCCGCCGCGACGGTGCCGGACGCCGGGTCGGCGGTCACCGGGCCTGAGGGGCCGGAGGGCACGTCGTTCAACCCGAACCAGATCAAGGACATCAAGGCGGCCGACCCCGGATCCGGCGTGAACCTGATCGGGGCGCCCTCGGCGAACAACAGCGGTGACGCGCGGCTCTCGTACCCGGTGGAGGTGCCGAAGGGCCGTGCGGGCCTGGAGCCGGGTCTGGCCATCGCGTACAACTCGTCGGGGACGAACGGGTGGCTCGGCGTCGGGTGGGATCTCGCCACTCCGACGGTCACGGTCGACACGCGGTGGGGTGTGCCGCGCTACGACGCCGGCCTCGAGACCGAGACCTACCTGCTCAACGGCGAGCAACTGACCCCGGTGGCGCACCGGAGCGCGTTACGGGCGCGCACCTCGGAGAAGGTCTTCCACTCCCGGGTGGAGGGCTCGTTCGACCGGATCGTGCGCCACGGCGACAGCCCCGCGAACTACTGGTGGGAGGTCACCGACAAGCAGGGCGTCCGGACGCTGTTCGGCGGTACGGCCGACAGCACACTGGCCGACGGCAAGGGGCGCGTCGCGACCTGGGCGGCGCGGGAGGTCCGCGACGGCCACGACAACGTCATGCGCTACCGGTACGCCAAGGTGGCCGACGGCGGCACGGCGGGCTCCACGGTGCCGGGCAGCGAGCTGTACCCGCAGAAGATCACGTACACCGGCCGCGGCGACACCGACGGCAGGTACTCGGTGACGTTCGTCCGGGACCGCGAGCGTGGCGAGGCCCGTCGTCCGGACGTGCGGATCGACGCCACGTACGGGTTCAAGAGGGTCACCGCCGACCTGCTGCGGCGCGTCGAGGTCAAGCTGGACGACCAGCTGATCCGCGCCTACGAACTGAACTACCGGACCGGCGCGTTCGCCAAGACCCTGCTCACCTCGGTGTCGCAGTTCGGCGAGAGCAACCAGCTGTTCAACACCCACACCTTCGACTACTTCGACGACGTGCGCGACCAGTCGGGCGACTACAACGCCTTCGCCGACGCGGCGGGTTGGTCGGTGCCGGACGACGACCTCGGGGTGAACATCCGCGAAGGCGAGGCCAGCGCGATCTCGGCGAGCACGTCGGTCGGCTTCGGCGCGCACCTGTTCGCGGGCTACAACGTTCAGGGGCTGACGACCAAGGAGGGGTCCGTCGGCCTGAAGGTCGGGTTCAGCGCGGGCCAGAACGACGGCCTGTCGGCGCTGGCCGATGTGAACGGCGACAACCTGCCGGACAAGGTGTTCCGCAAGAACAAGGACGTGTTCTACCGGCCGAACCTGGCCGCACCGGGCGGTGAGCCGAAGTTCGGCGACACGCCGATCAAGCTCACCGATCTCCCGGGCATCTCGACCGAGCGCACGCTGTCCGGCACCATCGGCATCGAGTCGTACGTCCTCACCACCTCGGCCCAGCTGGACTTCGTGGGCACCACGACCACCTCGGACCGGTTCTTCAGCGACGTCAACGGCGACGGCATCGCCGACCTGGTGAACAACGGCGGCGTGCTGTTCGGGTACCTGGACGCCAACGGGCAGCCCGCCTACAGCGCGGACTCCGGCCGCACCCCGGTGCCGGTCGGCGGCGGCGAGGTGACCGGCCAGATCGTCGGCGACCAGACCGCGCAGTTCAACCAGCAGGTCGACAACTCGCCCCTCCTCGACACGGTGCGGCGCTGGGTCGCGCCGTTCGACGGCAACGTCCGCGTGGACGGCAGCGTGCAGCTGACCCAGGACCCCTCCCCCGCCCGTGCGGCGTACACCAAGGCCGACGGCGTGCGGGTCACCATCCAGCACAAGGACGCCGAACTCTGGGCGCAGCGCATCGGCCCCGACGACCACAGCCAGTTCACTCCGGGCAACGTGGCGTCGATTCCGGTGAAGAAGGGCGACGCGCTCTACTTCCGCACCCAGTCCGTCCTGGACGGCACGTACGACACCGTGGCGTGGGACCCGGCGATCACCTACACCGACCTGCCGGCGGGTACGGACGCGAACGGCCTGGCGAACACCGTGTTCCGCGCGTCGTCCGACTTCACCTACGGCGGCAGGCCGTCGCTGGTGACCGTGCCGGTGAACGGCACGCTGCGGCTGACCGGTGACGTGGTCAAGTCCAAGGCGACCTCGGACGACGTGACCGTCGTCATCGAGAAGGGCAACGGCGTCCACCCCGGTGCGGAGGTGTTCCGCAAGGTACTGCCGGCCGCCTCGACCGGCACGTCCACGATCGACCTGAGCATTCCCGTCAGGACGTTCGAGAAGATGTCGTGGAAGCTGAAGACCGACTCCCCGATCGACGCCTCCGCGGTGAGCTGGGCGCCGAAGGCGCACTACACGGCCGCGCAGGGGGTCGAGTCGGTCGTCGACGCCAAGGGCGATCCCACGCTGGTGATCAACCCGCCCTACGACATGGCGATGTTCCCGGCGGACACGCTCACCGCGCCCCAGCAGTCCTACAAGGCGACCAGGACCGGCCAGTTGAAGGTGCGGCCGAAGCTCTCCTTCGACTTCAACCTCCTCGGTGATGCGAAGATCGCGCTCACCGTGAAGAAGCGCGGCGGACAGCTGCTCGGCAAACGCATCTTCCAAGCCAAGGACACCTCCCCCTTCGGCGGCCCGAACCTGGACCTGACCGTTCCGGTCACCACCGGCGACGAGCTCTACATCGACTACTCCACGACGGAGACCGGACTGCTCGGACTGCTCGTCGGGCAGTCCGCTTCGGTCACCTACGACGTGACCTCGAGCTGGCCGACCTTCGCCCCGGCGCCCAGCGCCATGCACGCCTCCGTCGGGCAGGGAGCCTTCGCCCAGCCCTACCGCGGCTGGGGTGTGATCGGCTACCAGGGCAACCGCGACCGTGCCGCGCAGCCGCTCAAGCAGGCCGAACTCATGCTGGACCAGAGCTTCAAGGACGCGCTTCCCAAGGAGCCCAAGGAAGCGGACGTCGCGCCTTTCACCGCGAATCCCCGGCTCACCATGCCGCGGCTGGCGGTGTTCGCCCCCGTTCCGGCCAAGGGCGGCTGGGCCGCTCAGGACGAGTCCTCGTGGGTCACGTCCGCGATCGCGACCAGTTCCCGCCTCGGCGCGGACACCATCGACATCGTCACCGACGCCGACGTGGCGGGCGACCGGGCGGTGATGCGCCGCGGCGTCACCGGCCAGGTGTCGGCCACCCTCGCGGCGGGCCCGTTCGGCGGCACCGCGGTCGGCGGGATCACCGCGGGCTCCGTCGACTACCTCGACCTCAACGGCGACGGCTACCCCGACGTCGTCGGCGCCAAGGAGATCCAGTTCTCCGACATGACCGGCGCGCTCGGCGCCACACGAGGCACCCTCGGCGGCAACGTCCGCGAGGCGGACAACGTCTCCGGCAACGTGTCGTACTCCGCGGGCAGCGAGTCCGCCACCATCGCCAGCGCGCGAGGCATGGCCGCCCCCGACGCCGGCACGAGCGCCAACACCGCCACCACCGGCGCGGTCCAGCCGTCGCTCGGCATCGGCGGCAGCCTCGGCGGCGGTGAGTCCGACGTCCACGTCGACCTGATCGACATCAACGGGGACGGGCTGCCGGACAAGGTGTTCGGCAACGGAGACGCGCAGCTGAACCTCGGCTACTCCTTCGCCGCACGCGAACGCTGGTCGGCCGGGCCGATCAACGACGCGTCCACCCGCAACGTCGGCGTCAACCTCGGGTTCAACGTCGACCGCTACGGCTTCGCCGGCGGCGTCTCCGCCGAGCTGGGAACCTCGTTCACCAACGCGAGCATGACGGACGTCAACGGCGACGGCCTCACCGACCGGGTCTTCACCGACGGAGCCAACGCGATCAAGGTCGCGGTCAACACCGGCACCGGCTTCACCGCACCCACCCCCTTCCGCGGCAGCTTCCCCGAGATCGCCGTCGACAAGAACGCCAGTCTCGGCGGGGGCGTCTACTTCACCGTCGGCCTGCCCACTCCCGTCGGCGTCTTCGTCTTCAACCCCGGAGCCAACGCGTCCACCGGCATCAGCCGGGCCGAGACCAGCCTGCGTGACGTCAACGGCGACGGTCGCGCCGACCACGTGAGGTCGACCCGGGACAACGAGCTCCTCGTCGCCGTGAACAAGACCGGTCGCACCAACCTGCTGCGCTCCGTCAGCCGGCCGATGGGCGCCCGTATCGACCTGGACTACAGCCGGACGGGCAACACCGCCGCCATGCCGGAGAGCCGCTGGGTGCTGTCCCGCACCTCGGTGTTCGACGGGCTCGCGGGTGACGGTGCCGACACGCGGCTGACCACCTTCCGCTACGAGCAGGGCCGCTACGACCGGCTGGAGCGCGAGTTCCTCGGCTTCGGCCGCGTGGTGACCGAGGACCGCGACCCCGGTGCGGACGACGCCGTTCGCCGCTCGGTGACCGACGAGTACCGCACCGACGGATACGTGGGCCGGGGCCTGCTCACCCGTACGCTGACCGAGGACGGCGCCGGCCGCCCGTACCGCGAGACGCTCAACACCTACCGGCTGCTCGACACCTCCACGGGCGAGGCAGCCGACCCGAAGAGCCGGACCGCCACCGTCTTCCCGCAGCTCATCCGCATCGAGAGCAAGTCCTACGAAGGCGAGGCCGCCGGAGGCAGGTCCAGCTTCACCGACCTCTCCTACGACGAGTACGGCAACGTCACCCGCGCCCTCGACGTGGGTGACGAGGGCGCCGCGGACGATCTGGAGACCCTCTACGCGTACAGCGGATCCGACACCCGGTGCCGGGACCGGCACCTCGTCGGCACCGCCGACGCGATACGGCAGAAGGCCGCGGCCACCGGCACGCTCCTCCGGCACCGCGAAGCCACTGTCGACTGCGCGACCGGCGCGGTGAGCCAGGTACGCGAGTACCTCGACGACGACACCCCGGCCGTCTCCGACCTGACGTACCACCCGGACGGCAACCTCAAGTCGGCGACCGGTCCGGCCAACGCGAAGGGGCAGCGCTACAAGCTGGAGTACGGATACGACACCACCGTCGGCGTCCACGTCGAGTCCGTCGAGGACAGCTTCGGCTACCGCTCCTCCACGACGTACAACCTCAAGTACGGCCGGCCCGAGCGGAACACCGACCACAACGGCCAGCCGGTCCGGATGTCCTACGACGGCGCCGGACGGCTCGAGAAGGTGACCGGGCCGTACGAGAAGGACGGCGACCGGGCAACGATCACCTTCGGCTACCACCCCGAGGCCACCGTCCCGTACGCCACGACCAAGCACCTCGACCGTGCCGCCTCAGGCGTACGCGACGACACCATCGACACCGTCACCTTCACCGACGGTCTCCAGCGGGTCCTGCAGACCAAGAAGGACGCCTCGGTGTCCACCTCGCCCGGGACCACGCCCACCCAGGTGATGACGGTCTCGGGACGGCTGAGGTTCGACCACCTCGGCCGCGCCGTCGAGAAGTACTATCCGGTGACCGAGGACAAGGGAGCGGCCAACACCACGTTCAACGCCTCCTTCGACTCGGTGGCACCCACGAAGGAGACCTTCGACGTCCTGGACCGCTCGGTCAGGACCGTGCAACCGGACGGCGTCACCACCAGCACCGTCTACGGCTTCGGAGAGGACCGGGCGGGCACGACCCGCTTCGAGCGGACGGTGACCGACGGCAACGGCAAGAAGCTCCGCACCTACACCGACGTCCGGGGCGCCACCACCTCGGTGAAGGAGTTCAACGGCTCCTCGGAGATCTGGACCGGCTACGCGTACGACCCCATGGGTCAGGTCACGACGGTCACCGACGACAAGAACAACGTCACGCGCGCCGGCTACGACGCGCTGGGACGCCGTGTCTCGTTCGACAGCCCCGACGCCGGGCGTTCCGAGACCCGCTACGACCTCGCCGGGAACGTCACGTCGAAGATCACCGCGAACCTGCGGGCAGCGGCGAAGGCCGTCGAGTACGACTACGAGTACTCGCGGCTGAAGGCCATCCGCTACCCGACGTTCCCGGGGAACGACGTCTCCTACGAGTACGGAGCCCCCGGCGCACCGGACAACGCGGCCTCGCGCGTCACCGAGGTCCACGACGCGGCGGGAACGGTGAAGCGCGCCTACGGGGCGCTGGGCGAGGTGATCGAGGAGACCCGCACGATCACCGCGGTCCGCGACGCCCCGCGCACCTACACCACCGCCTGGCGCTACGACGCGTTGAACCGTGTGCTGCAGATGACCTATCCCGACGGCGAGGTCCTGACCTACGACTACGACTCGGGCGGCCAGGTCAGCCGGGCCACCGGATCCAAGAGCGGCACCGGCTACACGTACCTGGACCGGGTCGACTACGACAAGTTCGGGCAGAAGATCCTCCAGCAGACCGGCAACGGGGTCCGCACGACCTTCGCCTACGACACCGAGGACCGCCGGCTCGGAACGCTGAAGTCCGTGGCGCCGGGCGGAACCGCCTTCCAGAACCTCGGCTACACGTACGACCGGATCGGCAACATCACCTCACTGGCGAACAACGCGCCGCAGGGCGGGGACATCGGCGGTCCGAGCAGCCAGACCTACGGGTACGACGACCAGTACCGGCTCACCTCCGCGTCCGGCCGGTACACGGACAAGAACAGCGCGGTCAACACGTACACGCTGAGCCTGGGCTACGACTCGATCCACAACACGACGAGCAAGTCGCAGACCCACGAGGTCACCGGCGGCACCCCTGCCTTCCCGGCCTCATCGGGCGGCGGAGCCGGGCCGATCGAACCGGTCGAGGACCCGTCCAACCCGAGCGACGTCCAGGACCGGACCACCTACGACTACACGTACGCATACGACGGAGCCGGGCCGCATGCCCCGACCAAAGTCGGTCCGATCGACCATGCCTACGACGCCAACGGCAACCTGACGAGCACGATCAACACGGCCGTCGCCGACAAGCGCCGGCAGTACGTGTGGGACGAGGAGAACCGCCTCGTCTGCAACCAGGACACCGCGACCGGAACCCTCACGCAGGACCCGAGCGGCTGTGCCGGCGCCACCGTCTCGTACGTCTACGACGACAAGGGCGACCGCCTCGTCAAGCGGAGCGACGACGGACTCTCGCTGTACCCGAACCGCTACTACAGCGAACGTGACACCACCGGCTACAAACACGTCTTCGTCGGCGACAGCCGCGTGACGACCAAAGCCGTCGAGACCAGCGGTCCCGAGGACGCCCAGCAGTTCTTCCACGCCGACCACATCGGCTCCTCCGGCTATGTCACCGACAAGCAGGGCAAGGTCACCGAGCACCTGGAGTACTTCCCGTACGGGGAGACCTGGGTCGAGGAGCGGACCGGACAGGCGGACACGCCCTACCAGTTCACCGGCAAGGAACTCGACGCGGAGACCGGTCTCTACTACTACGGAGCCCGCTACTACAACCCGCGCACCCAGCTCTGGGCGAGCGCCGACCCGGTGCTCGCCGACTACCTCGACGGGGGCATGGCGGGCGGCATCGCCGAGCCGCGCAACCTCGCCGCCTACACCTACGCCCACAACAACCCGGTCAAGCTCATCGACCCGACCGGCAAGTGGCCGAAGATGCCGTCCTGGAAGACGATCGGCCACACCACCCTCGACGTCGTCGGCATGGTCCCGGTCGTCGGCGAGGTCGGCGACCTGGCCAACGCGGGCTGGTACGCCGCGGAAGGCGACTACGTCAACGCCGGCCTCTCCGCCGCGTCGGCCATCCCGGGCGCGGGCTACGCGGCCAACGCGGCCAAGTACGGCAACAAGGCACTCGACGCCGCGCAGGCCGCCAAGACCGCCAACAATGCCGCCGACGCGGCGACGACGGCCAAAGCGGCCGACACCGCACCCGTACCGAAGGCGGCGGACAGCCCTCCCGCACCGAAACCGGCGGACAGCGGGGCGGGGAACGGGGCGGGGAGCTGCGGCACGGGCAACAGCTTCACCGCGGACACCCCGATCGTGATGGCCGACGGCAGCCACAAGGCCATAGAACAGGTACGCGTCGGCGACAAGGTCACCGCCACCGACCCGGCGACCGGCGAGAACGGGCCGCGCACGGTCACCGCGCTGATCACCGGCGAGGGCGAGAAGAACCTGGTCGAGATCACCGTCGCCACCCCGGGCGCCGATGAGGGCAAGGTCGTCGCGACGGACAACCACCCGTTCTGGGCGCCCGAACTCGGCACGTGGCTCTACGCCAAGGAAATACTCCCCGGCACACTCCTGCAGACCGGCAACGGCTCCTACATCCAGGTTCGCGCGGTGCGCGCGTGGACCCAGCACCAGCGGGTCCACAACCTCACGGTCGATGACCTGCACACGTACTACGTGCTGGCGGGGAACACACCGGTCCTCGTTCACAACTGCGGCGATGCTCTTTACGATCGATCGCGCGAGCTCTACGCAACGCGGTCCGACGAGGCATCGACCGTTGCGGTTGCCAATGTTCAGAACGTGAATACGGGGCGATCGGAAACATGGGTCGCGACTGAACGCACGGGGCTCCCCAATGAATGGAAGGGCGGCAATGCGCCGCTGAGCGGCGAACGCTACATCTCCGGGCCGGGTCATGCCGAGGCCACGATCATGAATAAGCTGGGGAGCGACTGGGAGATCATCGGGATGGCTTCGTCAACTAGGATGTGCCCGGCATGCTTCGGGCAAGCGACAGATCTGGGCCTCACACCCAGCTCCATCGGCAAGGGCAACGGAGTGTCGAGTACAGGAAACACGCCATGGCGAGTGGTTCTAGGGGGCGGCGACTGATGGACATGTGGAGCCTGGCCGGAGGATTGGCTCTCGCAAGGATGCGGCCCGTCCTTGAGCTTGCCGGGGCCGAGACCTCGCGCCTGGCAGAGATCGATGACATCGTCGCCGGCTGCAGCGCTCCGCACGTTCCCAGCGGTACCGAGAAGATCGACTCGCTGAGGAACTGGCGAAGCGAGATCGGTGCCCTGGAGGACTCGTCCACCCCGTCCTATTTCCAGTCGACAGCCGCTGGAGTGGCGATCCTGGTGGCCTCGAAGGAGCTTCCTGATGCTGATCGTGGATGGAGGATCACGTCAAGCATCGGGAATTTCTGGGATTCCTGCGATGACTTGCTGCAGGCTGGCGACGGATACTCCAGGGCGGAGTTTCAGGGAATCAAGACGACCCTTCGCGGAGTTGAAGACATGTGGCGCGAGGGAGATTTCCACCTGCTGACCGGTGAGGGGGTCGATGTCGCGAAAGCCTACGCCGAACGCCTGTCACGAATTCGCTACAGCTATCCGAAACGCCGGGACATTGCACGGGTCGTGGCGGAATGTGGACAGTGGGACATTCTGGGCACTTCCCTCTGATCCCAGCCCCGGATACCGGAAGGCCCCTTGGTCAAGCAGCGCAAGGATTCTGAGGCGCTCGGGGTGGTGTGCGTCGGTCCTGGAGCATGTGCACGGCTGGACGCTCGTCGTCGTGCCGGCGGTGTTCGTCGGAGGTGTTCACGCTGCTCTCCGGGGCGGGGCCGCTCGGGCTTCGGTATGCCCCGGCGTGCGGCGCGGACTCTCGGTCTCCCGTCGAGGCTTCTCCCGGCGCAGGCCCTTCCACGCTCCGGTCCCCTGAATCCTCTCAAGAGCCGGTGTAGTACCAGAAGTCCAAAGAGAGGGGGATGTCGCCGACTTCCTCCTGCGCGGGCGTCTCCGGTGCCACTATGTGTTCTCAACCGGCGCGGACCGCTCCGCCGGTCGTGCGCGAGGGGGAGAGACGATGGCGGATGCGCCGGCCGCGCCGTTGGACGTCGGAACGTTACTCGTGGGGCCGCGGCTGCCGATGGGCGACCGGCCGTCGGCCCGCCAAGCGCTGCTGTCGACCGCGCAGCCCGCGCTCGCGTACCTGCGCGAGAGGGTCGCCGCCGAGGACGTGGCGACCCTCCGTCTCGTACGGGACGAGCCGACCCAGGTCCACACCCTCATGACGCCCCGCGCAGCGGCGCGGACCACCGTCCCGGCCCTGGCGGACCATCCGCCCTTCCGCCCGGCGAGGGACGCCGAGCCCGGGGTCGTCCAGGCACTGCGCGCCTCCGCCGCGCTCGGACTCGCCCTCGTCGACGACCTGGACGGTGCCGCGGCGCAGCTGGGCGCCGGCCTTCGCTGGCTCGGCAACTCCTGGGCCCATCTGCCGGAACCCGGCGCGCCGTTGGACGGCCTCCTCAGCTCCGTACCGTCCGGCCGAGCCGGGCACCCGGCACGGATCCGACGCCTGCTCGAAGGCCTCGGGCCGCAGGACCGGGACATGGCGCTGCCCCTGCTGCTGTGGTTGCTGACCCTCGACGGCGCACTGCCCAAGCCCCGGCCCGTGGCATCGGCGAGCGTGCTGTTCGACGGCGGGAACACCGGGGTGCGCGGCGCACTCAGCGTGGCGGAGCTGGCGGAGGGACCGCCCGCGCTCGTCCCGGACCCCCGCACCATGTCGGGCTTCCGGGCCGACGAGATGTTCCACACCTCCCTGCGACACGCCTGGACCGCGGCGGGCGGCGGTGTCCGGGGAACCCTCCTCTGGTCGCTCACCGACGACGAGGGCGTCACCGCGATGGTCACCGACCCCTCGTTGGGCTGTGCCTTCGCCGTACTCCTGGACGAAGCGGGGCGACCGCCGGGCGGACTCGTCCAGCGCCGCCTCGGGGCCGTCTGGCGGATCAACCCCCGGACCGCCCTGATCGGCGCGCTCGACGGGAGCACGGAGGGCCGGCTGACCTCGGTGGGCGGCTACGAGAAGAAGCTCCGCGTCGTCGACAACGGCCAGACCGTCGTCCTCCCCGACGAGGACCGGATGCGGGCTCTGGAGGTCTGGGAGGGCGACCGCTCGGCCCAGTTGAAACCCGTCCGCACCGTCGCGCAGGCGGCGAAGGCCGCCCGCATCGTGGACATGCCGGCTCTCCTGCGATCCCTCCGGCCGGTCATCGGGGTCCTGATCGCGCTGGCCCTCATCGGCGGTGTGCTGGCGGGCGGGCTGTACCTCAACGGCCGGCAGAAGGCACGGGAGGCGCTCGCCGCCGGCCTCGTCGCCAAGGCGTTGACGCGGCGCAGCACCGAACCGAGGCTGGCGGGGCTGCTCGCGCTGGCCGGGAAGCGGATCGACTCCGGAACCCCCAACGCCGAGCAGGCCATGCGGGACGTCCTGGAGGCCAACTCCGGTCTCCGGCTGTCCTGGAAGGCCAGCCCCGGCAGCGTCGACAGCATCGCCGTGGACGACCAGCGGGACCGGGTGTACACGACCGGGGACGACCCGTACCTCAAGTCCTGGGACCTGCGGACCGGAAAGCTGCTGGGGGTCGTGCCTGGCGAGGTCGGCGGGCTGGTGTTCGGCCCGAAGAGCGGCATGCTCGCCGCCCACGGGAAGAACGGGAGCCTCCTGTACTCGGCCCAGGGCCGCGTGCCCAAGCTGCTCGGAACCCTCCCCAAGCCCACCTGCGCGGGCCCGGACGCGTACCCGGTGGCGACCGCGTTCACCGAGGGCGGGAGCCGGTTGGTCGAGGTGCGCAACGACGGGACGATCGCCCAGTACGACCTGCTCACGCGCGAGCAGTCCGCCTGCGACAGGGCGGGCCCTGGCGGTGACCCGCGGAGGCGGTGGAGCGTGGTCGACGCGGCCGTGGCGACGAGCCCGTGGGTCTCGGGGCAGCTTCCGGCCGAGGAGAGGGCCGTGCTGCTCCTCGACGACAACCGGGTGGTCTCGGTCGGCCTGGACAGCCGCAAGGTCCAGTCCGAGATCGAAAGCGAGGACATCCCGGGCAGGGCCACCGCCATCGGGGCCGACGACGATCTCGTGGTGCTGGCCACCCCGGGCGGAGTGCTGGCGTGGGACCGGGTGAGGAAGCGTCAACTCGACTATCCCGTCGGCGGACTGGCCGACGCCCCGAAGGTTCTCATCGGGCACAGCGGGAGCGTCGTCATCGCGGGCGACGAGGGCGCCGCGCTGATCCCCCTGGGCACCGGCGGCGACGCGGCGACCAGCCGGGGCCTCGAACGGCCGCGCGGAGGGGCGACGGGGGCGGCCGCGGTCGGGGAGCACTTCACCGTGGTCACGGCCGGCCGTGACGGCCGGGTCGGCGTGCTCGACCGCCGTCCCGGGCCGCTCGGGCTGCTCCCCGGAGAGGCGTCGAGCACCGCCACCTTCGACGCGGACGGGTCGCTGCTGCTCACGAGCGTCAGCGGAGAGCTCTCCTACGGCCTCCAGCGGATCGACGCGGACCCGCTCGCCTACCAGCGGAACCCGGCGATGGCCGAGTACCCGGTTCTGAAGGAGTATCCGGCATCCGGCCACTACATCAACGACGCGGCCTCCTCCTCCGCGTTCGTGGCCGCCGCCGGTCAGTTCAAGGGGGCCTCGAACATCGTCGTGTGGAAGCGGGACGGAACCTGGCTGCGGGACCTCCGCCCCCCGGACGCCGACCGGGGCACCAGTGCCCACCGCATCGCCGTCGGCGTCGGGTTCGTACCGGGCGAGGAGCTGCTCGTGGCCCGGCACGTCGACGGACCCCTGTACCTGTGGTCCACCCGCACCTGGAAGCCGCTGGGCACCGTCGCGCTCGGTGCGAGCGAGGGGCTCGGGTTCACCCTGCACGAGAGCCGGCCGCTCGCCCTCGCCCTGGAGCGGCCCGGATCAGCCGACGCCCGCCTCGTCCTCGTGGACCTCGTCACCCGCACCACCCGGGCGGTCGACACCCCCCGGGTCCACCGGTTCGCCTGGAGCCTGGACGGGAAGCGTGTGGCCCTCCTCGGCCTGGACAACACCGTGCGGTTCCTCGACGCCGACCTGCGCGCGACCGGGAAGCCGCTGCGCCTCAGCGGCGCCGTGACCGGACCGTCGTCGATCGCCCTGTCGCCCGACGGTGCACGGGTCGCGGTCGGGTACGGCGACCGGGTGACCGTGCGGGACACCGGCACCGGCGACACCCTCCTGCCCGAACTCCGGGTCTCCGGGACGGACCGGATCATTCATCTGCGCTGGTCCCCGGACGGCGAGGTGCTGGCCGGGATCACCCGGTCGTCCGTGGGCAGGGAGGGCGACCGGCCCGCCGGCCCGGTGGAGCTCTGGCGGGTGGGCTCCATCGACTGGGGCGAGGTGCTGTGTCGTTGGACCGGCTCCGGGCTCACGGAAGAAGAGTGGAACGAGTTCGTCAGTCACGACGAGCCGTACGTCGATCTGTGCGCCGAGAAGAAGTGAGGCCGTCATGGCACCCGTCCGCCCTTCCGGCCCCGTCCCGGGCCGCACGCACGGCACGCCGCGCTCACCCCGGGAACCGGCCGGGCCACCGGACCGGACCGCGGCCGCCGGTGCTCCGGCCGACCCGTCCACCCTGCGGAGACCCTTCGGGGAGGCGACGCCGGGCCCGCGGCGCGGTGGCGCCCGGCGCGTCCGGCGCGTCCGGCGCGTCCGGCGGCTGGTGGCCCTCCTCCTCGCGGGGATGATCGCCACGGTCGGCTGCACGGCGAGCGACGACGGTCCGTCGGCCGGGCCCCGACCCGCCACCGGCGCCGCCGGCCCGGGACCGGACCGCGCCCACCCGGTGCTCGCCTTCGTCCAGCCGGAGAAGCGGGCCGTCATGCTGGCAGACGCGGCAGGCCGCACATGGCTCGCCGCCCGAACCGGGGCCGCACCGCCCACCAAGGTCGTCTGGTCGCCCGACGCCCGCCGCCTGGCCTGGCTCGACGAGGAGGGTTCGGCAGGCACGGGCGAGGTCCACATCTACGACGTCGCCACGGGCAAGCCGCACTCCCAGGTCTGCCCCTGCCATGGCCTCGGCTTCCTCGGCCAGGACCTGGCGACCCTGGCGGCCGACGGCAGCTCGATCGCCCTCTTCCCTCCGGGCTTCCCGGCCGAGCCCGCGCACCGCGTGCCGCTCGCCACGGGCCGGGGAGCGTACGCCCGGCTCGCGGCCGGCGGACCCGAGGACGTCATCGTCTTCGCCGCGCTGCCCGAGGGCCCGGGCGTCACCCGGGGGCAGGGCACCCTGGCCGCCGTCGACCGGCGCGGCACCGTCCGCGACCTCCTGCCGGCGAAGGGACCCTCCACGTTCACCGACGCCCTGCGCTCCCCCGACGGCAAGGCCGTGGCCTGGGGCACCTCCGACAGCGGCGGCGCCTGCTGGACGAGGTCGACCCTGCTCACCCACTCCGGCCGCACCGCCACGGCCCCGGTCCGGCAATTGCCGGACGACGCCCCCTTCCGGCGGGCCCTGATCGGTGACCGGCAGCGCACACTCTCCTCCTTCGCCTGGGCCGGCGACGGGATCACCGTCACCTACGGCCCCCTCCAGCGCTGCCAGGTCCCCGGCCCCGACAGGTTCGTGTCGTACTACGTGCGGGACGGGGCCCGGACGTTCCTCGGCACCGGCATGCTCGGGATCGCGCTCGGAGCCGACGGGCGGGTGGCCAGGCTCGCCGGGGACGAGTCCTCCCTCGGCCTGACCCGCGCGCCGTCCGGAGTCACCGACTACACCGGGACGCTGACCCTGACCTCGGCGGACCGGGACCACACGCTGGCCAAGGGGGTGTCCGCGTTCGCCTTCACCCCCGCCGAGAGCGCCGCCGCCCGGCGCCCGGCTGCCGTCCCGCAACCACCGGCCCCGACGGTGACCTCCGTGGACGACCACGGCACGCGCCTGCCGGATGCCGTGGTCCGACTGGCGCGCCGGATCGAGGAGGCGGCCGTACGGGGGGACACCGCCGGGCTGGTCGCCCTCTGCGGGACGTGCCGGGCGGGGGTGCACGAGTGGATCCGCGGCGAGGACGGTCCGGCGGCCGTCCTGCGGGCCATCCGCACGCACCCCGGACGCAACGGCACGGAGGGCCTGATGTACCCCGGGCTGAGCAGCTGCGTGGACGAACCCGGCCAGGACATCACCTGCACAACCCAGCAGCTCCGGGACGTCGCCCTGCTCGGCGCGCGCCCCGACGAGAGCGACGTGGACTACGGCGGGGTCGTCTACGGCACGTGGACCGGCGGCCCTCCCCTGGTGCCGCTCCTCTTCCGGACCCACGCGAAGGGAGAGGCCCTGTGGACCGGACTGGCGGCAGGGTGAACGACCGGGTGGCGGAGGGCTCGACGGTACCGGGCCCCAGGGCCCGGGAGCGGGAGCGGGAGCGGGAGCATGAGCGGGAGGAAGGGGAGCCGGAGGCCCGGAAGGAGGAGGCCGGAGACCGGGAGGCTCGGGACGTGTTCCTCCGGCCCGGAGCGGGGCCGATCATGACCGGCGACCTCGTGGACGGCCACCGGGTGCTCGGCTTCGGCCACGGTGGCGGACCCCTGCCGGGCAGGCAGGACGCCGGGGACGCGGCGGACCGGCACGGGGACCGGTTGCTGCTCGACGGCGACGAGCGCGCGAGCGGGCCGCCGGAGCGGAGCGCCGACCCGGCCGACCATCCCACGCTGGAACGCTCGGGCCGTCCCCCGGCCCATCAGCTCGACGACCGGCACGTGCACCGCGCGAGCGACCTCGGTCCCGGACTCGTCGCCGCCTTCGACGGGCTGCTGTACGGGCCGGAGGCCCCCGGCTACCTCGACGCCCTCGTGGACCGCCTCGCCTCGGACGGTCACGGTGTCTGGCTGGCCGGAGGAGCACCCCGCGACCTCGTCGCGGGCGGCGCCCCCGAGACGGTGCGCGATCTGGACGCCACCGGCACCGCTCCGGCCGGCGCCTTCCTGAGGACGGTCGACGAGGTGCTCGCCCTCGACGGCCGCAGCGCCGAACTCCCGCCGCGCTTCAGCCCGCGGTCGCTCGTCTGCTCCATCCTCTCGGTCCGCCGCGACCGACGGACCCTGGAGTACCGGGGCCTCGGCCTCACCGGCGTGCCCTACCCGGCGACCGGAACCGACCTGCGCGAGGACGCCCGGCAGCGCGACCTCACCGTCAACACGCTCCTGTACGACCCGGTGCGGCAGCTCGTGCTCGATCCGCTCGGGCGTGCCCTGGCCGACCTCGGACACGGGGACGAGGACCCGCGTCCGCCTCTGCGCCTGGCGCCGCCCGGACGCCCGGCGGGGCCCGTCACCTGCGCCGAACTCCTTTTGCGGGCGACCAAGTTCCTGATCCGCTGGGAGACGCGGCCCGGCCTGGACACCACCGCGCTGCGGGCCTGGGCGGCCGAGCTGCCCGCGGACCTCTGCGCGCGGATCGACGCGCTCGACGGCGGCCCGGACGAGTGGCTCCGGCTCGCGACCCTGTGGGAGTCGTGGGTGCCGGGCGGGCCGACGGCGGCCCAGGCGGAATCGGTCCGCGGATACGGGCCGGCCGCGTCCGGGCTGCTCGACCGGCTGTCCACGCCGCCCGGCCGGCTGAGCGACGCCGTCCCACCGGTCGAACCCGGCCGCCCGGGACGGGCGGACACGCCCACATCGCGCGGGGGCCACGACGGCGACGCCCCTCCGGACCGTCCCGGTCGGCCGACGCGGTGCGCCGGGCCTGACGAGAGCGGTGTCTGATGCCCCGACCCGGCGGCGACGCCCACCCCGCACACCGTCCGTTGAGTGGCTGGGTCGCCCGGCTGGAGCCGGGCGACACCTCCGGCGCACCGGGCCTGCTCGGCCCCATCAACGACGGTGACGAGCGTGCCGACGCCCGGACCGCTTCGCGCTTCCGCACCCCCGGCTGGACCCGCACCGCCGCCGCGGTCCTGCGGCCGGCGGGCGACCCCGTACGCGCCCTGGCCCTGCGCGCCCCGGACGGCTCGCTCCTGGTCGAACTCGACGATCGGGGCGCGCCGGTGGAGGTCTCGGCGAACGGCGCCGAGCTCGTCGCGCAGTTCGAGGAACGGTGGACCGCCGCTCCCGCCGACCCCTCGACCGTGGAGCGGCTGACCGGCGAGAGCCTGGAGTTGAGGTACTTCCTGCTGCACCGCCTCGACCTGGAGACCACCGCCCCCGCTGCCCTCTTCCACTGCCTGCCGTGGCACCGGGTTGAGACTGCCGCCCGCACGGCCGCAGCGCTCCTCGACGAGGCCGGCCCGCCGTTCTCCACGCTCCCCGCCCCGGACGGTCATCTGCGCCATTGGTTCACCCCCGCCGCCACGTCGCTCGCCGGACCGTTGTCCGTCCTCGAAGCCGGGCTGCGCACCGTACGCCCCGGCCCGTGGTTCGGCCGGGAGGCGTCCGCCCTGCTCTCCGGGCTGCTGGCGGCGGATCCGGCCCGGCTGCCCGCACCGACCCGCGCCGCGCTGGCCGGGCTCGCCCTCCGACTCGGCGCGGACCCGGCGCTCCACCACAGTGCCCGGCTCGCCGCCGCGCGGCTGACCACCCCGGAGCCCCTCGCCGGTGGCCCCCTCCCCCTCACGGCCCGGCTCGACTCGACCTTCGTCCTCCGCGCCGCCGACGGGGAGCCGGACGGACCGGCGTCCGTCTCGCTCGGGCAGGGGCCGGTCGAAGCGGAGGTGACCGTCACGCAAGGCGGCCGGGTGACCGTCGAGATGGAGATCGACGCGGGTCCGGCGGAGGCTGCGGGGCCCCGCGCCGGGCGCCTCCCGGACACGGCCGAAGGGCCCGCGTGCCAGCCCGTGCTGCTCGGTCCGGCGGGCGCCGCGGCCGGAACTGCCGGAGCAGCCGGAGCGGCCGGCGGCGAGCGGTACTGGATGCTGCTCGACCGGGTCGGCCCCGTGCTCCACGGCCGGATCGCCGTGCCCGCGCCCGCGGGCCGGTTCGACGTGGACCTGGACGGGCCACCGGTCCCGCTGCTCTTCCTCGACCGGGTGTCCACGGCGGAGCTGCTCGCCTCGCTGCGGGCCAACGAACTGATCGGCCCGGTGCGTTGGCACGAGCTGATCGACGGGCTGCCGCCCCGCCATCCCGCGCGCACCGCGCTGGTCATGTACGAGGAGGAACTGCCCGCGTAGAACCGGACGTTCTGCCCCCTCGGCGACCGCGGCCGGATACCGTGAGCAGGTGGAGACCACACCAGGCGACACAGAGACGGCCCCGGCCGCCAACGCCCCGGAAGCCCCCCTGAGCGGGGCGCCGGCGACCGGCGCAGACGGTGACGAGAGGCGTCGCCGTTCTCTCGACGCCGAGTTCCGTCGGCTGGAGGAGAGCGCCATGTGGAGCGCGCAGTGCCAGTTCGAGGAGGGCAAGCGCTGGCGGGCGACCCACTGGGCCCTCGGCCTGCCCGCGACGCTGCTCGCCGCGATCGCCGGGACGACCGCCCTCGTCGAGTCCACCGGCGCGACGGCCGCCGGCGTCCTGGCCCTCCTGTCGGCGGGCCTCGGGGCGGTCCTCACCACGGTGAACGCACCGCAGCGAGCGAGTCAGGCCGTCACCGCGGCCAATGCCTATCTGGCGATCCAGACGGCCGCGCGGCAGCACCGCGAGATCGACCTGCCCGACTGGAGCCCCGTCGAGGCCCGCGAGGCACTGGCCGCCCTGACCACCCGCCGCGACGAGCAGAACGCCGGCGCCGAGCCGCCCAGCCGCCGCGCCTACCGCAAGGCCCGGGCCAACATGAGGGCGGGCGGCCAGACTTACGCCGTCGACCAGACTCCCGCTTCGTGACCAAGGCCGGCGAACACCGCCGACAGAACCTCCGCCCGGTTCGGAGTGGACGGCCCGGGGCTGAGAAGTCGCCTGTGGCTTCCTGATGGTCGGAGGACTGCGGTGGTAGCGGCGATCAGAACTGTCCGGCCGATCATGCTGCTCGTTAGGATGCCGGCGTGGCGAAGACGAGCGTGAGCAACGAGACGGACAGCATCCTCTGCCTGTGGGTCGAGCCGTGGGGAACCGATCACTGGATGCGTCCAGGCGAGGAGTTCACCGTCGTGACGCAGACGGCACCTGAGGAGTCCCCGTTCAACGTCGTCGTTCACAGCCAGGGCATCACGGTCTGGGTGAATACGGCCAACGCCTCCGAGGTCTTCGACAAGAACGGCAACCCGGCTCCGTGTGGGCACCAGCGTCCTGCCGACGCGGAGTGGGCCGACGCGTGACCGACCACTACAAGCCCTGACAGTCAGGCCGTCCCTGCGCGTGGGAGAACAGAGGGGTCATGGGTTCCCTAGGCTCCAACCTGGAATGCGAATCTGGGCGCGCTGAGGAGGACCTCATGGACGAAGCACTGTACGTACGGTTCCAGGGCACCGAGCGGCATGAGCGAGGTCACTGTCCAGGAGTCTTCATCCTCGCCAACCAACTGGCCGCGCAAGGCAGGCTGACCGAGGAGCAGTACCGGTTCTGGAGGTCGAACAACGACTGGTACGACGCCAACTATCCCAACCCCGGCCATGTCGATCCGCGGGTGTACGACCCCGAGGTGAACCCCGGAGCCGTCGCCTGGTTCAAGTCGTCCGCCGTCGAGCTCGTGAGCCGCGTGGACGGGTACCTCGAGCTGCTCGCCGCGCACGGAGTGGAGTGCCGGCGCCTGGAGACCACGAACCCCGGTCGTGTCATCTACGAGGACGAGTACCAGGTCGTGGTCATGCCGGAAGCAGAGGCGAGCCGCAACTGACTCGACAGTTGTCGCCGGGCAACCACCGGTGGGCCGTCGATCACACCCTTGCCGAGGGGCGCGTGCCCCTTCGCGTCCGTGGCGCACGCCGCGGGGTCGTCTGATGGACGGTGCGTCAGGCGAGGCCTGCTTCGATGGCGCGGCGGACAGCTTCGGGGCGGTCGCGGATGTCGGCTTTGGCGAACAGGTTGTTGATGTGGGTCTTGACCGTGGCCTCGCTGATGAACAGCTTCTCGGCGATGCCCCGGTTGGGCAGTCCGAGGCCGATCAGCGCGAGTACCTCGCGTTCCCTGGGGGTGAGGTCCGCGGGCAGGTCCTGCTTCGGCGGCGCGGGGGCCTTGGCCCGCGCCGTGGCGAGCAGGCGGTCCTGGACCGCGCGGTCGAGGACGGACTGACCGGCCGCCGCGGCCCGGATCGCACGGGTGATGTCGCGGCGTCCGGCGTTCTTGGTCAGGTATCCGCGGGCTCCCGCGCTCAGTGCGCCGAGGATGGAGTCGTCGTCGGCGAAGGTAGTGAGGACGACCACCGCGACCTCCGGGTACTGGTCGGCCAGGAGCCCCGTGGTCTCGATCCCGTCCATCACGGGCATTCTCAGGTCCATCAGCACCACGTCCACCGGCCCGGCAGCGACCGCCTCCAGGACCTCGCGCCCGTTGGAGGCGGCTGCCACGACGTCGATGTCCTCGGCCAGGGCGAGAACCGCCGCGAGCGGCTCGCGGACGGCCGCCTGGTCGTCGGCGACGACCACCCTCAAGCGCTGCTGATCCGTGTCTTCACTCATGCCGGGATCACTGCCTCCACTTGCCAGCCGTTACGGTCCGGTCCTTCGGTGATGGGGCCCGCGGTGAGCGTTCCGTCCAGCAGGGCGACCCGTTCGCGCATGCCGATCAGTCCCATGCCGCTGCCCACGCCCGCGTTGACCTCGCGGGTGGCGGGGCCGTTGATGACGCGCAGCACGGTCGAGTCCTCGGTGAACGCCAGCTCGGCCCGCACCACACCGCCGGGCGCGTGCCGGGCCGCATTGGTGAGGGCCTCCTGCGCGATCCGCAGCAGGTCCTGCGCCACCCGGGCCGGCACGTCGCGCACCGTACCGTTCACGGTGAGGGCGTCGCGGTGGCCCGAGGACTCCAGCATCGCGAACAGGGTCTCCCGCAGGGGCAGGGCGTCCTCGCGCAGCGCGTGCACGGTCCACTGCGCCTGCCTCAGGCTCTCCTTGACCAGACCGTGGGCCTTGTCGTGGGCCTCGCGGACCTTGTCCAGATCGCCCGTGTCCATCAGCGCGTCCGCCAGTTCCAGCTGCATGTTGATCCCCGCGAGTGAGTGCGCCAGCACATCGTGCACGTCCCGGGCGATCCGGCTGCGTTCGCTCAGTACGGCCGTACGGGCCTCGGCGCGAGCGGCACGCTCAGCCGCCTCGGCCGCCTCGATGGCCGCCCGTACCGCCTGGCGCTGTGTGCGGTTGACGATGCCGATCACGACCGGCAGGCCGGTCAGGAGCCCGAACGCCCACGGCAGCGCTTCGTACCCCGGTCCGAGGCGGAAGTACAGGACCGCACCGCACAGCAGACTGCACAGTCCTGCGAGCACGAGGGCCGGCCGCGCCTCCAGCCGGTATCCGATGTGACCGGCGAGGAAGAACGCGAACAGGTATCCCGTACCACTGCTGCTGACACCGATCAGAGCGGCTGCCGCGACGACGCCGAGAGTGAGCCAGACCAGCACCAGACGCGGGGAGACCCCGTGCTCGGGCAGACGCCGCGCCAGCAGAGCAGCGGCGTTGACCGCGAAGAGAACGGCCACGGCCAGCCCCTGCCCGCTGAACCCCATGGGCCGGATCGTCACAGCACCCACGATGACGACCGCGAGGCTCACCGCCCACTGCACCCGCGGGTCCTGTCCGGGAACACGACGCGCTCCCGTCTCCCGGCCGATGTCCGGCCGGGGAGGCGGGGCGTGATGGTCTGCGGGCACGAGCCGAACATACTGCACGCTCAGGCCGCACGATCGAGAACGGCCACGGGGCGGACCGCCTTGTGCGTCCTGCTGCGTACGTAGATGGTGGCCACTCGGGTCACCACCTCGGTGAGCGCCATCAGGACGAAGGCCGCCACCCACGCCTGCTGGCCGGTGATGTGGTGCGCGAGACTGAAGCGGGCGACGTCGTCGGCCCCGCCACCGTGCTCGACCCACACCTGGAACCCCATCCGGGCCCCCATGCCCACCACCCACAGGACCGCCGACACGACACCGGCCTTGATCAGAAGGTGCCCGTCGAGGGCCCGGATACGGGTGTAGATCCCGCCGGCGACACCGAGGGCGGCACCGACCGCCATCAGCGCGGCGATCAGGACGAGGTCGTTTCCTCCGGTGGGAATGGTGTCCAGGTACGAGTACGCCACGAAGGCCACGATGCCCAGCGGCAGCAGGAACGTCCTGCGGTCCAGACGGCCCTCCCGCAGCTGCCGGAAGACGATCAGGATGAGTGCTGCGTCTGTGATCCACTCGGTTGCTGTCATGCCCTCCAGACTGCTGCGACGCAGCTCGCGGCACCTGCACCCAGGGGTGGAACCCCGGGTGGAACCGGGGTGGAGAAGCACCGACCGGACGAGCGGGCGACACGGAGCGCGCGCCGCCCTTCACGCACGGCACGCATCACCCACCAGCACATACGGCCGGACGGATCGCGCCAGGGGCAGCGATCAGCTCGATGCGTCCCGCGCTCGAACAGGCCGCCAGCGCGCCTCCCGCCGAAGTCGTAGCGAGTCACCAGCGGGATACCTGCGGGACACCAGCGGGATACCTGCGGCTCCAGTTCACATTGTGGTTTCGTTGCGCGTCAGCACTTGGCATCGAGCTCAGTTCAGCGCAGGCGAGAAGGCTGTGAGCGGCTGGGCATGAGGAAGGGCAACACCATGATCCTCTTCATACCGGTGGTGCTTCTCGCCGCCCTTGCATCCGTCGTCGCCCTCCTGATCCAGTCCGTCGAGGTCGCCTTCACGAAGAGCACACGCCGGCCCGGATGGTGGCGCGCGCTCGCTGCCTGCGCCTTAGCAACCGGAGCCACAGCCACAGTGTCGTACGCGCTGGGGGCCGTGGCACTGATGTCGACCGTGGCCGTGGCGCAGGACGGCGGTGCGGACTCGGCTCCGTTCCCCTACAACCACCCGTGCCGTTCCAAGCTGCAAGGGGCGGTGGACTACGAGGTTCAGTTCCTCAGCCTGCGCACGGTATGCGTCATGGCGGACGGAGAGCGACGGGCCGTAGAGGACGTGCCGCAGGGAGTTCGGGTCACAGCTGCCGCGTCGGTGGCCGCCGCTGCCTTGCTGGCAGGGACCGCGTGGGCTTCGCGCGACCACGTCTCCGCGAGAGCCCGCCACACGCCGGCCACGCCGGGCATCCAGAACTCGCCCAGCGGACGTCGACACCCCTGACGGCACCGAGCCGTCTCGTCGGCGATCAGCCGGACTCAACCGCAGGCACAGCCAGCGCACCGAGCGACACCGTTGCGCCCTGGCCGTACGCGGCGGAAGAGCCGGAGGAAACGCCCTGGCCGAGCTTCAGTCGTCGCTCATACGATCCCGGTATGACGAATACGGCGTGGCGCGTCGCTCTCGGCGTGGTGGCTTCCAGCGCGTTCTTCTGGGCAGTCGCCGGGGCCGTCGACCTGGGACTGGAACGAACCCGCAAGGGCTACGCCCTCCCGGACGGCGGAGAGCAGTACACCTTCGGCCTGTTCGCCGGATTCGTCGCCGCCTACTTCAGCGTGGCCTCCCTCACGGATACGACCGCCGCAAGGCACGCGGCCCTGGTTCCGGCCGCAGGTGCCTGCTTCGGTGCCGTCTCGTGCCTGCTCATGGGCCAGCAGACGCGGCACTGGATCGCTGCCGCCGTCATGGCACTGATCGGAGCCGGCCTGCCGCTTGTCGTCGGCCTACGGAATCGCACGCGGCGTTCCAGGCTCAGCGCAGACACAACCCGCTAGCCGAGGTCGTGGGGTTGAGGTCCGCCATGACCAGGACCACGCCGCGGCGCCCCGTGCGCTGAAGGGCTCTTCCCATGGCCGGGCACGTGTCGGGTGTGACAACGCGTCCGCACCCGCGGCCGGGACGGCCGGACGCGTCGGTCCTCGCCTCCTGGGTCGCCGTGCCCGACACCCGCCTGCTCGCGCCCCGGAGCCGCAGGCTCGTCGTCGCGAGGCGACACCACGATCGTCAGGTCGGGAGTCCCTCCGTTCCACGAGCCTGTGGTGGCGGAATCCGGACGTGTCACTTCCTCGCCACCGCGCGGTATTGCCCCAGGTCAGTGCCCCCGGCTGTGATGTGGGCCATGCACGCTTCCCGCGCGGCCCTGCTGGCCGCACTTCTTCTGCTGCCCGTGACACCGGCATCGGCCACACCCCGACTCCCCGTAGCCCGCGACGAGCCGCTGGTGACGCGCATCGTCACCCTCGACAGCGCGCCGGCCGTCCGCGAGGCCCCCGCTGCGTCACGCCGCACGGCCGCCGACGAGGTGGACGTCTCACAACAGGAACTGATGTCCTCGGCCCAGCGGGCAGGGATCCGTCTCGTCGCCACCCGTCATTACCGCCAGGTGGTCAACGGCCTCGCGGTCAAGGTCCCGCAGTCCCAGGCAGATCTGCTGGGTGCACTGCCGGGCGTCGCTTCCGTGGCCGCCCCCGTCGTCTACGAGGCACCCGAGTCCCCCGCTCCGGTCTCGGCGGAGACCGTGCGTCGGGCAGTGGCGGAGGCCGGCACCGCCGCACGCCGCGGCGATGCCCCCTCAGGTCGCGAGATCGTGACGGTGACCGACCTGACCGGTGTCGCAGAGGTCCGGCGCAGTGGTGTGACGGGCCGCGGAGTCACCGTCGGAATCATCGACAGCGGCATCGCCTACGATCACCCCGCCCTCGGTGGCGGAGGGTTCCCCAATGCCAAGGTCGTCGGTGGATACGACTTCGCGGACGGTGACGCGGACCCCTACGACGACGCATCGGGCTCAGCGGCCGGCCATGGCACGCACGTGGCGGGCATCGTCGCGGGCGACGACGAGCACATCCTCGGCGTCGCACCCGACGCCCGACTCCGCGCCTACCGCGTCTTCGGATCCGGGAACGGCGCCGGAGAGGACGTCATCCTCGCGGCACTGGACAAGGCGGCGGCCGACGGCACCGACGTGGTCAACATGAGCCTCGGTACCCCGATCGGCGCACGTAGCAGCAGTGTCCTGTCCACTGCCGTGGACCGCCTCGTCGCCTCCGGTACGACGGTCGCCGTGGCCGTCGGCAACGGATACGCGGGCCCTTTCCGTACCTCCGAACCGGCCGCCGCGAACCAGGCGATCGCCGTGGGCAGCACGTACAGCAACCGGAGCCCGTATCTCGCACTCACCCTGGGGGGTGACGAGACACCCGTGGCGTACACGCTGTCGGGTCGCGGAGCGCGCACTCCCTCCAGCGGGTCGGCGCCGTGGGCGGAAGTCCGCACGGGGTGCGAGCCGCTGCCCTCCGGCAGCCTCAGCGGCAGGATCGCGCTGTTCGGCTTCAAGTGGAACGGCACCGGTCCCGTCTGCCGGCCGATGGACATCGCTCGCGTCCTGGAGGTGGCGGGTGCGGTGGCCGCCGTCCAGCACGACCCCGCCCTGCCGGAGAGCACCGTCCCCGGATCGCCTTGCTGCGGGACGGCAGGCATCCCGGTCCTCGGCATCAGTGAGAAGGACGCACGCCGCGTCCTGACGTCCGCTCCGGACACCCGACTCGCCTGGGGCGCGTACGCCGCGATCCCGCTGCCCGAGGACGCGGCCGGGCTCATGGACCACGGCTCCGCCTGGGGGCCGGGCAACGAACTGGAGTTCAAGCCGGACATCGCCGCGCCGGGCGGATTCATCCTGTCCGCGATGCCGAAGGCCCTGGACTGGTACGGGGTTTCGTCGGGTACGTCCATGGCATCCCCGCACGTCGCCGGCGTGGCGGCGCTCCTTCTCCAGCGCGACCCCGGTCTCTCGCCCCGCGAGATCCAGTCCATCCTGCAGAACACGGCGACTCCGCTGGCCATGACCGGAGAGCCCGCGCGAGGGGCTCAGCCCGTCGCTCAGCAGGGCGCCGGCCGGGTCAACGCCGTCGCGGCGATCGCCGCCGCCGGCCGGGCGGCCGTCCGGCTCGCACCGTCCGAACTCCCGCTGCGCGATCTGGAAGGGCGCCCTGCGGTGCGGGCCGTCACCGTCCACAACGACTCCGACCGACCGGTCACCTATCGCGTCCGCCATCGGGCAGCCGTCTCCGCCGCGCCGCCTTACACGTCCGAGTGGAAGGCCGATGACGCGGCCGCCCGGGTCGACGTACTGGGCGCCGAGCGACTCACCATCCGTGCCAACGGCAGCCGGACCGTGCCCGTGACCGTCCGTCAGCCCGTCGGTGCCGTCGACGGCACCGTCTTCGGAGGCTGGATCGAGTTCGTTCCCGACGACGTGGAGCAGCCGGTGCTGCGGGTGCCCTACCAGGGCGTTTCGGGGGACTTCGATGCCGTCTCCGCGATCAACCCGACGTTCTCCGCGATCAACACCACTCTCGACAACCCCGCGCTCCGGCCCTCCGTGGGCGACTTCGGCAGGAACCTGCCCGCCACGATCGACCTGGGGAACGAGGACACGTCCGACGACACGGCAGCCGTCATGCTGTCGCACGGCTTCCCGCTCCTCGAGCGCCTGCGGATGCACGTGACCGACGCGCGTGGGCGCGTGGTGGCCACACCGTTCGACCAGTCATGGCTCACCCGTATCTCGGGCGCGGGCACGGGTGTGGGTTTCCACGTCTGGGACGCCACCCTGGACGACGGCAGTCCGGCGCCGGCGGGCACGTACCGGCTGCGTCTGGTCTTCGACAAGGCCCTGGGAGACCGTGACCACGCCCCCGGCACGGAGACCTGGACGTCTCCCGAGGTCACCGTTCTGCGCTGACCGCCGCCCCTTTCCCGGTCCCCGTTCTTCCGCGCCGTGCCGCGCGGAGGAGCGGGGGCCGACTGCCGACCGTGGTCCTCGCACGACCGCCTGCACGTGGCGGGCGTTCTACCTGCGAGAATCCTCGGCGAACGGAAGGAAGGCGATCAGAGTTGTGGGAAGACCTCGGGCTCAATCCCTTGGAGGAGAGCGTCTACCGGGTGCTGATCGGCCGACCGGATGCGAGCGTCGAAGAGGTCGCGGCGGCGGGCGGGGCGACGGATGAATCTCCCCGTGTCGTGGTCGCGCTTGAGGCGCTGGAAGCGCGGGGGCTGGTGACCCGGACGCCGGACGGGGCACGCTTCGTGGCGACGTCCCCAGCCGAGACGCTGGGTGCGGAGCTCGTGGAACGGCGCGAGCGCCTGCACCGTGCAGAACTGGCGCTCGCGGGGCTGGTCGAGACGTACCGGGTCGGCAGCATGGGCCGCGCGCAGCGGGAGCTCATGGAGATCGTCGAGGGAACCGAGGCCGTTCGCCGCCGGTACGTTCAGATGCAGCTCACCGCGCGCAACACCATCGACTTCTTCTCCACGGGCGGGCATCAGGCGGTCGGCCCGGAGACGACTCAGGAGGCGCGCGCCCTTCGGCGTGGGGTGCGGCTGCGGGGCGTGATCGACGAAGAGTTCCTCAGCCAGCCGTCGGGCAGCGACAACCTGGACGCCTCGCTCATTGAGGGAACGTGCGTCCGGACGGTGCGTGCGATACCGCTCAAGCTGATCATCTGCGACGGTGAAGTCGCCATGTTGCCGCTGCATGGCCGGGGCACGGAGGTGAGCCCGAGTCTGGTGCTGCGCGGGGGCCCGGTGAACGTGGCACGTGCTCTCTTCGAGGCCGTCTGGGAACGGGCTCGCCCGTACACCGAACGGACTTGGGAGATCGAGGCGGTCGACGCGCGCCTGATGCGGTTGCTGCTGGCCGGCCTCACCGACGCCACCGCCGCCGCCCAGCTCGGCCTGTCGACGCGTACCGTGCAGCGGCGGATCCAGGCCCTCATGGTCCGCGCCGGAGTGTCCACCCGGCTGCAACTGGGCTGGCATGCCCGCGACCACCGCTGGGTGTGACCTTCTCCCCCACCTCACGGCTCCACGGTTCGCCTGCCAGGCAGGCAGGTGTCTCCGTCGGCACCGGATAGCCTGCGAGAAGAGCAGGTCGAAGCAGTCGACCCGTCACCAGAGAGGCGCTGCAGTTGTCGCACATGGGCGACGCCTGGGTCATACGGAAACCGGTGCCCAGGATTCCTCGCGAGGACCTCATCGCCATGCTTCGTGAACAGACCCCGGCATGCGGACCTGCCCGTGACGTCTTGGTCGCCGGAGACACCTTCGCCATCTCGGACGGTCTGGTCCCCGCCAGCCGGCACGCGGGTGTGTTCGCGAACCGCATCCGCTCAGCTGCTCGGCGTGGCCACACCGTCGGGGGCCTTGCCGCCTCCGTCGACATCCTCCGGCAGGCCGGGGAAGAGCTTGTGCGTACCGGTCTCATCGACTCCGTGGACAGGTCGTCCGTGTTCACCCTCTTCCTCAACTCCTCAGCGACAGAAGTGCTGGCCTGTGCAGGCGGACTCCGGCCCCATCCCCCGCAGCCGCCGACAGATGCCCTCGAGTGACAACTCGCCTGCCTTGGTGCGGTCCTTCCTGACTCGGCTGGGCGGGTGCGGCAGTTGCTCCCAAGGGGCTGCTGCCCAGGGGCGCTTCGCGCGGACGGATGCGGGAAGGGGCCGCAACACCCCGGCAACGAAGCCTTAGCGCTCCGTGCATGGAATGGGGCGCGGCACGCCCATAGCCTCTCATCGGCGCCATTCCCGCCGACCCCGCACATGGACGAGAGGTCCTCACTGTCATGGGCACGTCTAGATTGTCCGGTCCCAGTCGCCGTGGAGTCCTGGGCACCGCCGCGGCCGTGGCCGCCGGTGCCGCCCTGCCCGCGCTCGCCGCCGCACCCGCCGGGGCGGCTGGCGCCGCCCGGCCCAACGTGCTGCTGATCGTCACCGACGACCAGCCCAAACACACCGAGTGGGCCACGCCCAAGACCGTCGCGTGGCTGGCCGACCAGGGCGTGCGCTTCACCAACGGGCACGTCACCACACCGCTGTGCGCCCCGTCGCGCTCCTCGGTCTTCTCCGGCCGGTTCGCGCACAACCACGGCGTGCGGAACAACAGCGCCTCGCACACGCTTGACCAGCACACCACCCTGCAGCGGTACCTGAAGCAGGCCGGCTACCGGACGGGGCTGTTCGGCAAGTACCTCAACGCCTGGGACATCGCCGACAACCCGCCGCACTTCGAGGAGTTCGCACTGCTGCGGCCCTCGTACACGGACGGCACGTTCAACGTGAACGGCACCGTGCAGGCCATCCCCGGCTACACCACCACCGTCATCAAGAACCGCGCCCTCGCCTTCCTCGACAAGTCCCGCACCGACAGCCGCCCCTGGTTCGCCTACGTCACCCCGTACGCCTCCCACGGCCCCTTCACCCCGGAACCCAAGTACGCCGGAACCGCCGTACCCGCCTGGGACGGCCGCCCCTCCGTGCCCGAGGGCGACCGCAGCGACAAGCCCGCGTACGTACGCGAGGCCACCCATACGCTTGAGGACGGCCGTCAGGTCCGGGCCAAGCAACTGCGCACCCTCCGCTCGGTGGACGACGCCGTGCAGGCCCTCCGCGACAAGCTGGCGGCCTTGGGGCAACTCGACAACACCCTGGTCGTCTACATCGGCGACAACGGGTTCAACTGGGCCGACCACGGCCTGACCGGAAAGGCCGTCCCCTACCGTCCGGCCCACGAAGTGCCGTTCTACCTCTCCTGGCCCGCCGGCGGGCTCGGCCGCGGCACCACCGACGACCGCCTCGTCGCGAACATCGACATCGCGCCCACCATCCTGGACGCCGCCGGGATCACCCCGAACACTCCGCACGACGGCCGCTCGCTCCTCGGCCCCGACTCCCGCGACCACCTGCTCATCGAGTGGTGGAAGCAGGGCACCGGGACGGACCCGAAGAACACCTGGTCGTCCTACGTCGCCAAGGACCGCCAGTACACGGAGTACTACGACCTGCACACCGACGCCGCCGGTACGGTGAGCGGCACCGGACAGGTGAGGTTCCGCGAGTACTACGACCTCCGGGCCGACCCGTACCAGCTGCGGAACAGCCTCCACCAGGCCACACCCGCGGACGAGCAGGCCCTCGGGATCCCGGGCCTCGCCGCCGCACTGGCCGCCGACCGCACCGCCTGACGACGCCTCCGGGAAGGGCCCCGCGAGCCGAGGGAGCGACGAGTGCGCCGACCTGCCCGCTCGCGGGGTCACGAAGTACCGTATGGGCTAGCTTTCAGCTAGCCAGGCGGGAATCGGGGGGGCACGATGAGCAGTGGGGTCCGGGCGCTGCAGCGCGAACAGACGCGGCAGACCCTGTTGAGCGAGAGCCGTCGGCTCTTCTCGACTCACGGGTACGCCGCCGTCAACCTGTCGGAGGTCGTCCAGGCGGCCGGAGTCACCAAGGGTGCGCTCTACCACCACTTCGAGAGCAAGAGCGCACTCTTCCGGGCCGTACTGGAAGAGGTACAGGAGGAGGTGGCCGCGTACGTCGCGGCGACGGCGGACGCCCAGGAGGACTCCTGGAGCCAACTCGCCTCGGGCTGCCAGGCGTTCCTCGAGGCCACCACGAATCCTTCGGTCCAGCGCGTCATGCTGGTGGACGGACCGGCGGTGCTCGGCTGGCCGAGCTGGCGCGCGATGACCGCGGCCACCTCGGGCCGGCACCTCGCCGATGCCCTGGAGACCCTGATCGTCGAGGGCGTCATCCCGGCGCAGCCCGCGGCACCGCTGACGCATCTGCTCTCCGGGGCGATGAACGAGGCCGCTTTGTGGCTGGCCTCGTCGGAGGACTCCGCCGATCTGGAGGCCACCCGGCAGGCGCTGACGCGACTCCTAGAGGCGCTGCGGACGAGGTGACGACCGCTCAGCTTGCGGGTCGGGCCACCAGGACGTCGACGCGGACCCCGTTGGGGTCGACGAGGGAAGCATGTCCAGGGGCCCCGTCCCGTACGGCTCCGTCGGCGGCGAGTCTCTCCCACAGCCCAGGGCGGTCCTCGACGTCGAGGGTGATCCGGACCGCACGCATCGGCGTGCGGAACGCCTCGGGCAGAGCGGGGTGGGTGTGGTCGAGGAGGGCGAGCGCGGGGCGCCGCTCTCCCGACCTGGCCAGCGCGGTGTACCACGGGGTCGCGTGCGCGACGGTGAGTCCGAAGAGTCTTCCGTAGAAGCTGCGGGTCTGGTCCATGCGCGACGTGCAGATCACCGGACAGAAGCTGGATATCATCGAGACGGCTCCGCTCACATACCAACGGTAGGTCAAATGACGCTAAGGGCGTACCTCAGGTATGTCAACGCGCCCTTGAGAAGGGCAACGAGCGGGCGGCGCCCAGGACACGCCTTGGCGTGACGCCGGGGCGCGAGGGTCGTTGAGGAACCGAACGGACGTATCTCGCGATCGGAACGGTGCCACGATGACCTCCTCGACCCTGACCAGCTTCTATCCGGTGATCTGCACCGAACTCCTCGACGAGGCCGTGGCCTTCTACCGCACGCACTTCGGGTTCGAGACGACGTACGCGAGTGACTGGTACGTCAGCCTGCGCCGGCCCGAACCGCCGTATCACGAACTGGCCCTGGTCTCCGCCGACCACCCCACGATCCCCGAGGGCCACCGCCGCCCGGCCGGCGGTCTCCTCCTCAACTTCGAGGTGACGGACGTCGACGCCGAGTACGAGCGGCTCGTGCGGCGCGCGGGGCTCCGGGTCGCCCTGGAACTGCGGAGCGAGGCCTTCGGACAGCGCCACTTCATCGTGGCCGCCCCCGATGGCGTCCTGGTGGACGTCATCACGCCGATCCCTCCCACGGCCGAGTACGCCGACGCGTACGCGGACGGCTCCAGCACGGGGGCATGACGGGTTCGGCCCGCGTCCAGCAGGGACGCGGGCCGAACGCGGGCCGCCCTTCCGGGGGCGGGTCGTGCCTCTACTTCTCCGCGCCGACGACCGGCGCCGCTTCGGCCGCACCGTCCGGCTCGTCGGCCTGACCACCCGTGGCGGGCAGCTTCACGACGACGGCCACCAGCACGGCGGAGGCGACCGCGACGGCGGCCCCGATGCCGCCGATGACGTTCAGGCCGTCGGTGAACGCCTCGCGCGCGGAGGCAAGCAGCCCGGCCGCCGCTTCCGCCGGCAGGCTCCCCGCGGCGTCGACGGCCCCGGCCAGCGTGTCACCGGCGTAGTCCGGAGCACCCTCCGGCACCTTGACGCCTGCGTGATAGAGGGCGGCGCCGAGGCTGCCGAGGATCGCCACGCCCAGCGCCATGCCGAGTTCGGTGCTCGTCTCCGAGAGCGCCGCCGCCCCGCCGGCGCGCTCCGGCGGGGCGGCCCCGACCACGATGTCCGTGCCCAGCGCGATCAGCGGGCCGCCACCGGCGTACACGAAGGCGAATCCGGTCACCACCTGGGCGATGCCCGAGGTGCTGTCGGCCATGCTCAGCATCAGGTGGCCCACCGCCGAGACGAGCAGGCCGGCCGCGACCACGTACGCGGGACGGAAGCGGCTCGCCGCCATCGGGGACACCACCGCCGTGACGATCAGCGCGAACGCCGCCGGCAGCAGGTACAGGCCCGCCTTCATGGGGCTCAGGTCGCCGACGAGCTGGAGGAACTGGGTCACCATCAGGTACGTGCCGCCCGCCACCAGCATGCTGAGCAGCAGCGTCACCAGCGCGGTGCGGAACGTGGCGGTACGGAAGAGCGCCAGGTCCATCAGGGGGCTCTCCAGAGTCCGCTGGCGGCGGACGAAGAGCACGCCGACGACGAGGCCCACGACGAGGGCGGCGACGGGAATCGCCCCGAACCCGTCGTTGGCGATCTCCTTCAGGCCGTAGATCACCGGAAGAATGGCGGCGAGCGACAGGGCCACGCTCGTCAGGTCGAGGCCCCCGGCCTCCTCGTCACGGTACTCCGGCAGCAGCAGCGGACCGGCCACCAGGAGCAGCGCCATGATCGGCACGCCGAGCAGGAAGACGGAACCCCACCAGAAGTACTCCAGCATGGCGCCGCCCACCACCGGGCCGAGCGCGATGCCCACGGAGAACATCGTGACCCAGACGGCGATGGCCACACCGCGCTGCCGGGCGTCCTGGAACATGTTGATGATCAGGGCCAGGGTGGAGGGCATCAGCGTGGCTCCGGCGAGGCCCATCGCCGCCCGCGCCACGATCAGGGCGACCGGGCCGTCGGCGAAGACGGCTGCCAGCGAAGCGAGGCCGAACGCGGCCGCGCCGATCAGCAGCAGCTTGCGGCGGCCGATGCGGTCTCCGAGGGTGCCCATGGTCACCAGGAAGCCGGCGATCAGGAAGCCGTAGATGTCGATGATCCACAGCATCTGGGAGGCGGAGGGGTCCAGCGCCGCGCTGATGTGCGGCACGGCGAGGTGCAGCACGCTCACGTCGATGGAGAGCAGCAGGGTCGGCAGGGCCAGGACTGCCAGGCCCAGCCACTCACGTGGCGTTGCCTGTGCGGGGGTGTCGACGTCGGTGGTCAACGGTGTTCCTTTCGGGGACGTACTTATCGCCGCCCGGCGCGGACGCCGGGCAGAGGCATGAGGGGCGCCGCCTGGAGCGGCGCGGTGGAAGGGGGCAGCAGCAGCGCCGTGACGGCGGCCGCGTTGACAGGGGTGTAAAGGTAGAAGTGACCTCCGGTGAAGGTGCGGTACTCGAAGGTGCCGGAGGTCTCCAGCGACCAGAGGTGCATCCGGTCACCGATCACCACCGGGTCGTCCACGGCTCCGAGTGCGAGAATCGGGACACCGACCCCGGACCGGGGGCGTCGGTAGGTCTCCATCGCCTCCAGGTCGGCGCGGATCGCCAGGAGCGACGGACCGACCAGGTCTGCGCGGTCCCTCACCCCCGGGGACATCCCTCCTATGTCCGTCAGGTGATCCAGCAGCTCCGCGTCGGTTCTGAGGTGGGCGAAGGGCGACTCGCTGGGGAAGCACGGCGGCTGCCGCGCCGATACCGCGAGACGCGCCGGGGGCAGGCCCTTGGCCTCCATCGCGCGGGTGAGCTCGAAGCCGAGCACGCTGCCGAAGCTGTGCCCGATGACCGCGTACGGCAGCGGTTCCATCTCGGCCAGTTCGCGGGCCAGGGCCTCGACCATCGGCTCCACCCGGTTCACCGGCGGCTCGCTCATGCGCGCGCCACGGCCCGGCAGTTGGGCCACGACGCACTCGACCTCCTCCGACAGCACCTGCCACCAGGAGCGGAAGGCGGACGGCCACCCGCCGGCGTGCGGGAGCGCCACCAGCCGGAACCGCGGGCGGGCCCGGGGCGCGTGCCCCGGGCCGCCCTCGGCGGTACGGCGGGCACCGCCGCCCACCTTCATCCACCAGCCGCTCATCCGGTCCCCGCGTCCCCGGACACGGCGTGTCCGGCAGTCACGGGCGGACCGGCCGGCGCGCCGCCGGCCAGGAGCGGGTGGTGCTTCTCCAGGTGCAGGATCACCCGCTCCTGGTGGCGCTGGAGGCGCTGCCCCGGAAGGTGCTCCAGGGAGTGCAGGAACGGGTCCTCGGGCGTCGGCAGCCCGGCGATCCCGGTGGCCGTGCCGAGCACGAGCATCGGCTGGTACCACGCCGAGTAGCCGCCCTCGTGGGCGAACACGACCCGGCCGCCCGTCAGTTCGTCGGCGAGCCGGACCATGGCCGAGGCCATGGCGTGGAAGGTCCGGCTGGTGCACATCATCCGGCCCATCGGGTCGTGCCCGCCCGCGTCCACGCCCGCCGCCACCAGGATCAGGTCCGGGCCGAAGGCGCGGGCCGCCGGCTCCACGATCCGTTCCATGACCGCGAGGTAGGCGCCGTGGCCGGAACCGGCGGGCAGCGGCACGTTGAGCGTGCTGCCCGTACCCTCGCCGGCGCCGGTCTCCATGACGAGACCGGACGCGGCAGGGAACAGCCCGTCCTGGTGGACGGAGACGTACAGGACGTCGGGGTCCTCGTAGAAGGTGCGCTGGATGCCGTTGCCGTGGTGTACGTCCCAGTCGAGGATCAGCACCCGCCGCGCCCCGTGGCGCTGTGCCGCGCGGGCCGCCACCGCCAGGTTGTTGTAGAGGCACAGCGCCATCGCCCGGTCGGGCTCGGCATGGTGGCCGGGCGGTCGCACCAGGCAGTAGGCGCGGTCGAACGTGCCGTCCAGGACGCCCGTCGCGGCCTGGACACAGGCACCGGCGGCGAGCCTGGCCGCCCGCGCGCTGTGGTAGTTGACGTGCGCGTACACGCCGGCGTCGCCGGCACCTGTCGCCGAGGCGGCCTCGATCCGGTCGATGTGGCCGGGGCCGTGCACGAGGAGCAGTTCCTCGTCGGTGGCGGGCGCCGGGGTGTGGGCGATGTAGTGGTCCATCACCCCGGTCGCCTTGACCAGGCCCTCGGCACGCCGCAGGTCGGGGTCGACCGCGAACTGCCGCAGCGGTTCGATGCCGGGCCCGACCGGTACGTATCCCGAACCGGCGCCGGGATCGTGCCAGTAGCAGATCTCGTGGCTGAACCACGCGAGTCGGGAGCCGCTCACCAGCCGGACACTCCCAGCGAGGCGCGGCTGACGCCGGACACCTTCTCGATGTACTGGAGGTAGTACTCGCGCTCCTCGTCGGGCGTGCGCTTGGTGCGCAGCGTCGTCTCCAACAGACGGAGGATCTCCTCGGCCTCGGCGGGGGTCAGTCCCCTCTCGCCGATCTCGCTCTCCAGGGCGCGGATGCGCGCCGCCGGCTCCGCCACTCCGGACGCGAACGCGGCCGGGTCACTGTCGTGGTTGCGGGTCGAGGCGATGGTCTTCAGAACCGCTCCGAAGAACGCCGTGGTGTCGGTCATGGTCGAATCCCCCTTGCTCGCGGTGCATCGGTCGGTACGTCAACCGGTTCGTCGGCCGCTGTGCGGCCGGCGGGCCGGTGTGCGGCCGGCGGCCCGGTGTGCGGCCGGCGGGCCGGTGTGCGGCCGGAGCACCTCTCGGTGCGCCGGCCGTTGCGCTGGTCCGTACGTCGGTCGTTGCGCTGGTCCGTACGTCGGTCGTTGCGGGTGCGCGGTGCTCCCCCGTGCCGGGGAACGGTGCCGCGCGGCACCGGTCGGTCAGCGGATGAGGCCGCAGGCGCGGCCGGCCTTCTCGAGCGTGACGACCGCCGCGTCCAGGTCGGCCTCGGTGTGGCTGAGGTTGACGATCGTCCGCAGCCGGGGAAGGGTCCGCGGCACGGCCGGGTACACGATCGGCTGGACGAAGAGCCCGTCCTGCTGGCACAACCGCGCCATCTCCACGGCCTGGTCGGCGCCGGCGCAGATGAGGGGCACGACGGGCGTCTCACTGGCGAGCGTGTCGAACCCCAGGGCGTGCAGCTGGTCCCGGTACCGGGTGGTCCTTGCCCGCAGTTCACGGGGGAGGCTCGGCGCGGCGGCCATCACCTCGACGGCGGCCTTGGCGGCGGCCACCTGGGCGGGCGTGGCCGCCGCGGAGAACATCCAGCCCCGCGCGTTGTTCTTCAGCGCGAAGATCAGGTCACGGGAGCCGGCGACGTAGCCGCCGGCGCTCGGGACGGTCTTGGAAAGCGTGCCCATCTTGATGTGGACGCGGTCCGGGTCGATGCCGAAGTGCTCGGTGATGCCGCGCCCGGTGTCGCCCAGCACACCGAGGCTGTGCGCCTCGTCGACCATCAGCGGGGCGTCGTACCGCTCGCACAGCTCCAGGATGCCGGGCAGGTCGGCCACGTCGCCGTCCATGCTGAACACGGCGTCGGTGACCACCAGTCGCCCGCCGTCTCCCGCCTTGCGCAGGGCGCGTTCGAGGTCGGCGAGGTCGTTGTGGGCGTAGGTGACGACCTTGGCACCGGACAGCCGGTACCCGTCCAGGATGCTGGCGTGGTTGTAGACGTCGCCGATGACGGTGTCGCCCGGGCCGACGAGGGCGCCGACCGTGGCCACGTTCGCCATGTAGCCGCTGGAGAACACGATGGCGTCCTCGGCGCCGAGGAAGCGGGCGAGGGCCAGCTCCAGCTCCCGGTGCAGGTGCAGGGTTCCGGCGAGCAGTCGTACGCCGTGGGCCCCGGTCCCGTGCCGCTCGACGGCGCGCAGCGCCTGGTCGTCGATGTAGGGGTGCCCGATCAACCCGAGGTAGCTGTACGAGGCGAAGTTCAGGAACCAGCGGCCGTCGAACTTGATGCGGGAGCCCGACGCCTCCTCGATCACCGGCTCGTAGAAGTACTCGCCCCTCGCGACGATTCCGCGGTCATCGCCCGACAGCGCGTCGATGCGGCGGTCGAGGAAGGTGCCGTGCGGGGCGTCGGCCAGCCGGCCGGGCAGGGTGCGGCGGGGGGTGCGGGCCCCGGCGGCGGGCTTCGTTCCGGGGGTGGGCAGGACGGCGGGGGCGGAGGCCGTGTCGGGGCCCGGGCGCGGGGGCAGCGGCCGGGCGGGAGTGAAGTCGGGGGTCGCCCTGGCCGCGGGGACCGCAGGAGCGGGCTCCGTGTCGCGGAAGCGGTCCCAGTCGGGCACGAAGCCGTCGTCGGCCCGGACGGGAGCGGGCTCCGGTACCGGTACCGGCTGCTGACGCGGCGCCCGCATGGCGGTCGCCGGGGCCACCGGGGCCGGGGAGGCGGGAACCGCGGGGGCCGGGGCGGCGGGAACCGCCGGGGCCTCGTAGGGCGACTCGCGGGGCGCGAGGACGGGCGGGGAGGGCGCCTGGACGGCGGCGCGAGGGAGGGACTCCAGGTGTGTGAGGAGCGTGCCGACCCGGGTGTGCTCGAAGAACGCCATCGGGTCCACGTCGAGCCCGTCGGCGGCCAGCGAGGCCGCGAGTTCGACGGCCATCATGGAGTCGAGGCCCAGCTCCAGCAGGTCGTCCTCGGCGGAGACCGAGTCGACGTGCAGGACCTTCCCGAGGGCGAGGGTGAGTGCCGGCCAGAGGCCGGCGTCGGGCGTGACAGCGGTCATGGATGCGTCCTTCGCATTCGCGGCGGAGAGTACGTAGTGCGCGGGTGGGCGGCCAAGGGCCGTGCGGAGCAATGCGATGCCGGCGTCCTCGGTGAGCGCGGCGACGCCGTGCGCGGCGGCCTTGGGCGCGATGGTCTCGCCCATGCCGACCGTCCACAGGCCCCAGCCGAGGCTGTACCAGGGGAGGCCCTCGGCCCTCCGACGGGCGGCGTAGCCGTCCAGGTAGCCGTTGGCCGCGGCGTAGGCGCTCTGGCCGAGGTTGGCCCGGACGGCCGCGATCGAGGAGAACAGGACGACGAAGGCGGGGTGTTCACCGCCCGAGAGGAGGTCGGCGAGGACGTGCGTACCACCCACCTTGGGGCCGAGAACGGCGTCCACCCGGTCGGGCATGAGGCTGCGTGCGAGTCCGTCGCGGAGCACGCCGGCCGCGTGGAACACCCCGTCGAAGGGGCCGGACAGCGTCTCCCCGAGGGAGCGGACGTCCGCGGCGACGACATCGAGGTCGCAGCGGCCGGCGAGCCGGTCGAGGCGCTCTCGGGCCTCGCCCTGCGCGGGTACGGTGCGCCCGACCAGCGTCAGCCGGGCACAGCCCTCGTCGGCGAGGAACTCCGCCACGCGCAGGCCGATGCCGCCCATGCCGCCGGTGATCAGGAAACGGCCGCCGCGGTACCGCACCTCGCGTGCGGGGGCCGGGGGTGCCGTCAGCAGCGAGGGCTCGTACCAGGTGCCGTTCCTGAGGGCGAGCTCCGTGCCGTCCCGGCGCAGCGCCTCCCAGAGGGCGGCCCCGTCGACGCCGCCCGCTCCCCCGGCCCGGTCCTGGCCCGAGCCGAGGTCGGCCAGTCGGACCCTGGTGCGAGGGTGCTCGACGCGCAGGGTGCGGCCGAGGCCCCACAGGGCCGTCATGAAGGGGTCGACCGTCTCCCCCTCCGTCACCGCGTGCGCGGTGCCGGTGACGATCAGCAGGTCGGGCATGGGCGCGCGGGCGGCGAGCCGGCGGACCAGCGCGAAGACGCCCTGGAGGGCCTTGGTCGCCGCCGCCGCGTCGTCCGCCGGGCCGTCGGGGGCCACATAGACGACATCGTGTGGGGCGGCGCCGTCCTGCAGGGCGTCGAGGCCCTCGTCGACGAGCCGCTCCGGCGTCAGGTGCAGGATGCGGTGGCCCCCGGTCTCACGGGGCGCGTGTGCCGCGACCAGCAGGACGGTGCGCTCCGCGCCGGCCGCAGGTCCGCCGCTACCGGCGGATTCCCCCGGGCCTGCTGCCGGGTCGGGGCGGGCGGGTTCCGGGGCCGTCTCGCGCCAGACCAGGGCCTCGATCGTCGGGACCGCCACCTGTGCCCGCCCGGCCCCGGCCCGGACCCCTTCGACGGGCGCCGGGGGTGCGGCGGGCGCCGCGGGCCCTCCGGGCACTGCGGGCGCCACGGCGAGGCCGTCCGGCCGGGACACCGGGACGGGCACGGTGGTGGCGCCTCCGGTCGGGGCGGGCGCCGGGCCTGCGGCCTTGAGGGTGATCCGGTCCAGTTCCAGGAGTATCTCCCCCTGCTGGCTGCAGACCACGGCCCGGCCGCGGACGGCCCCGCCGCCGGTGTCGGCGGTCTCGTCCTTCTCGACCAGCGCGATCACCGTGCCGGAGATCCTGCGGCGGGCCGTCAGCCGACCGACGTACCAGGGCAGGCACATGCCGGCCGAGCCGTCGTCGAGCATGCCGAGCGCCTGGAAGACGCTGTCGAGCAGCGGCGGCGGTACGAAGGGGGGCACCGCGCTGCCGTCCGCCCCGTCCTCGACCCGGAGCATCAGCAGCATGCGTCCGGGGCCCCGGTCCGCCGACCGGACGACCCGGTAGGCGGGCCCGTACGAGATGCCGCTCGCGTCCCGCCACGCGGCCATGTCCGTCAGCGGAACACGCTGCGTGCAGCCCGCCCTGAGCGCGGCCACGTCGAGGTAGCGAGGCGGGGGCAAGGGGGTGTCCGACACGCGGGCGACGCTGTGCTCGACCGGCTCCGCACCGGGCGCGGACGGCAGGGAACGGACCGCGTGCCGGCCCTCCCCCACCGGCGCCACCTCGATGCCGGCCTCGGGGCCGGGGACGGTCAGCGGCGTCTTGAACGCGATCTGCTCCAGCTGCCAGACCCGGTCGGGCAGGTCGGCGGCGCAGGCGGAGAGCAGGGCGTCGACCTGGGCGGCGGCGGGGACGACCGGGACACCGCCGATCCGGTGGTCGGCGACCAGCGGATCGGCGGCCCTGAGGGTGATCCGGCGGGCGCTCACGTACGCAACCCGAAGCGGCCTGTGGCCCGCACGAGGCCGTTCACCTGGATGTCGACGGCATGCTCGCCGGGGTAGTACGTGCGCGTCTGGACCTCCCTGATGGGATGGGACTTCTCCAGCGTCCGCTTCTCGCCGGGGCCGAGTTCGAGCGTGGTCAGCTTGAAGACCTTGGGGATGCTGCGCCCGTTCTTGCGGACGTGGTGCACCACGTAGTCGACGGCGATGCTGTGCCGCCGGTCGTCGGTGTTCTCGATGTCGAAGTCGATGACGAGGGTGTCGCCGACGGTCACCGCGTCCGGGGTGATCCGCAGCCGGGGCACGAGCACGTGCTCGCCGCCGGTCGCCCCGAGCATGCCCAGGGCCTGCTGGTCGCCCTTCTTCACGAGGGTGCGCAGACCGTGCTTGACGATCCACCGGGTCTCGGGGGTGGGGCTCTCCTCCAGCCAGCGCAGCGCCGTGGCGAGCGCGACCTCGGGGTGATCCTTGGAGATGTCGTTGAGGTTGTTGGCGACGGACTTCCGTACGTACTCGGACGGGTCGCTGCGCAGCGGTTCGAGGATCTCCAGGACCGGCTGCGGGTCGTTGACGAAGAAGGCCAGCGTGCGGTGCCAGGGAAGCCGGGGGCGGACGCCCTCGGTGGCCAGCCGGCGCACGTTGTGGCTGGGGCTGACCGCCCATCCGGCCACCTTCGCCATCGTCAGCTCGTAGTGCTGTTCGAGGTAGGGCCGGATGGCGTACTCGCCGGTGTGTCGCTTGGTGATCTCCTCGATGGCTTCGAGGGACAGTTCGGGGTGGTCGAGGCCGTACTCCTCGACGAAGCGGGCCACCGGCATGAGGAACCAGCTGCTGTTGAACATGCCCTCGCCCTCGGCGAGTTCGTCCTCGAGGATGGCGAGGAGGATCGGCACGGCCTTCGCGTAGTCCTCGGGGAGCCGCGTCCGCAGCCCTTCCGCGAGGACCAGGACCCGGTCCTTCAGCTCAAGTCCGGGGATGCGCCTCTCGGTCTCGGCCGCGTAGTCCTCCACTTCGAAATCGGGGTGGACGGCTCGGATCTTGCCGCCGATGAGGCGCGCCGCGTCACCGTTGAAGTGACGCTTCAGTCCGTACTCGCTAGCCATGGTGCTGGTACCTCTCGTTCGTGTGGTGCGGGTGTTGCACGTCGTTCGGATGGGCGGGGTCGGGGACGGGGACGGGTTGGGTCGGGGTCGGGGCCGGGGCCGGATGAGGGTTCAGGGTCGGGGTCGGCTTCCGGTTCGGGTTCGGGTTCGGGTTCGGGTTCGGGGCGATCCAATACCTCTGTCGGTGGAAGGGGTAGGTGGGCAGGGTCATCGTTCGGTGGCCCTTGCCGGCATGCAGACCCGTCCAGTCCACCGCCCCGGACGGACTCCCCGCATACGCCGCCACAGCCGCGTACACCTCCGCCTGATCCACACGATCACGCCGCAACGTCGACAACCACAACGGCTCACCCCCCTGCCACGACGCACGCGCCAAGGACGTCAACTGCGGCTGCGCACCGATCTCCCACACCACACCCGCACCCACACCGCCCAGCAGGCCGACAGCCTCCGCGAACCTCACCGGCTCACGGATCCCCCGCGCCCACAACCCCGCGTCCACCACCGACTCCGCCGAATGCCACCCACCCGACACCGTCGAAGCGAACGCCACCCGCGGAGCCGACCATTCGACACCCGCCACCACCTCGGCGAACGGAGCCACCGCACCCTCCATCAACGCCGAATGGAACGCATGACTCACCACCAACGGCTGCGACCGCAGACCCGACTCGGCACGGAACCGCGCCACCGCATCGGCCGGACCCGAAACCGTCACCACCCGAGGCGAATTGAACGCAGCCACCTCAACCCCGGGAAACGCCACCAGCGCCTCCACCACCGCAGCCGCATCACCATGCACCGCAGCCATCGCACCCACACCAGGCTGCGACTCCATCAACCGGCCACGCACCACCGCCAGACGCAGCAGATCCTCCAGACCCACCACACCCGCAGCCCACCCCGCACTCAACTCGCCCAGACTGTGACCCACCACCACATCCGGACGAACCCCCAACGACTCCAACCACCGCACCAACGCCACCTGCACCGCCACGATCCCCACCTGAGCGAACCGCGTGCTGCCGAGGGTGTTGTGGGCATCGGTGAACAGCAGTTCCAGCAGGGGGACTTCCAGTCGGCCGACGAGGAGGTCGGCGCACTCGTCGAGTGCGGCACGGAACGCCGGCTCCGTGCGGTAGAGCCCTTGGCCCATGCCCGCGTACTGCGAGCCCTGACCGGTGAACATGAACACCACCGGTGCCGGCTTCCCACCGCCCCGGCGGGTGACCGCGGACGTGCCCGAGGCGACGTCTCGCAGCGCGACCGCGAGTTCACCCGCGTCGCCACCCGAGACGACCGCGCCGAACCTGCCTTCCGCGCGTCCGGTGTTCGCCGTGAACGCGAAGTCGCCCACGTGGTTCTCGTCCGCGGTGGCCAGAGCGTCCGCGTACGAGCCGGCCAGCGCGCGGACGGAGGTCTCGTCGGCCGCGTCCACCCGCACCAGATACGACTCCTGCGCCACCACCTCACGAGCAGGAACCGCGGGCGCCTCCTCCAGGATCACGTGGGCGTTCACCCCGCCCATCCCGAACGCACTCACCGCACCACGACGCGGCCCATCGACCGGACGCGGCCACTCCGACACCCGATCCGCCAGGAAAAACGGCGTCCCCTCGAAACGAATGTGATCATTCGGCCGCACCACATGCAACGACGGAGGAACCACACCCCGCTCCATCGACAACAACACCTTCACCAGACCGGCAAGACCCGCCGCCGGCTCCAGATGACCCACATTCCCCTTCAACGAACCCAACGCACAGAACTGCGAACGAGACGTCAACCCCCGCCACGCACGCGTCAAACCCTCCACCTCGATCGGATCACCCAGACTCGTCCCCGTCCCATGCGCCTCCACCAAACCGATCGACTCCACCGACACACCCGCATCCACCAACGCCGCCGAAATGACCTCGGCCTGGGCGCGCGGGCTCGGCGCCGAGTAGCGGGTGGTACGGCCGCCGTGGTTCACGGCGGCGCCCTTGACGACGCCCCGGATCCGGTCGCCGTCGCGCAGCGCGTCGTCGCAACGCCGCAGCACCACGGCCACGGCGCCCTCGCCGGGCACGAAACCGTCGGCGGTGCTGTCGAAGGCACGGCTGCGGTGGCGCGGGGAGAGGGCCATCATGTCGCCCATCGACCGGAAGTACTCCGGGCTGATGCCGGCGTGCACGGCCCCGATGACCGCCGTGTCGATGTCGCCGGAGCGCAGGTGCTGGAGCGCGGAGTGCAGGGCGACCAGCGAGGACGAGCAGAGGGTGTTGACGACGGTGCTGGGACCGCGCCAGTCCATCAGGTAGGAGAGCCGGTTGGCGATCATCGCCTCCAGGCCCAGGCCCCGTCCCTCGGGCACACCGTGGCGGAAGCGCTCCTCGTGGTAGTGGTCGTGGCTGTAGGCGATCCACAGCCCGGTGCGGTCCTCGCGGCCGCGGGCGCCGCCGCGTCCGCCGTCCTCCAGGGCCTCCCAGATCGTCTCGTAGACGATGCGGGCCTGCGGGTCGATCAGCGGCGCCTCGCGGGCGGATATCCGGAAGGGCGCCGGGTCGAACTCGTCGACCCGGTCGAGGAACGAGGCGTACTGAACGGGACCGGCGGCGTCGCCTCGACGGCTTTCGGGCAGCGGGCCGACCGTGTCGCGGCCCTCGACGAGCAGCTCGGCGAAGGCCGTCAGCGTACTGGCCGTGGGCAGCCTGACCGCGGCGCCCACGACCGCGATGTCGCGCGGCCGGGTCGCGTGGGCGTCGCCGCCGGACGCGGCCTCGTCGGCTGCGCGGGGTCTGGCGACGGCGGTGACGCGCGCCGCAGGGGCGGGCCGCTGCGGCGGCTCCGGCGACCGAGGCGCCGGCGGGACCACTGGAGGCGCCTCGGCGACCGGGGGCACCGGGGCCGACGGGACCGCAGGCGCCACAGGTGCCACAGGTGCCACAGGTGCCACAGGTGCCAACGGGAGGGCGTGGGCTGGCGGTACCTCGAGAGCCGCCGGGGCAGCCACGGCATCCGTCGTCGACGGGGCATCCGAGGCCGACGGGCTCGGGAGCCGGTCGACGAGTTCCGGTGCCTCCTCCGTCAGGAAGTCCGCGAACTGCCGGGGCGTCGCGTACTCGAAGAAGACCGTCGGGTACAGGGACAGATCGTGTTCCCGGGAGATCCGCTCGCTCAGCGCCACCAGGCCGACGGAGTCGAAACCGGCGGAGAGGAACTCGGTGTCGGCGTGTTCCTCGGACGTGCCCGTCAGTGCCAGGAACCAGGCCAGCGCCCGCGCAGACGGCGAACCGACGGCGGAGGGGGCGGAAGCGGAGACAGGGACGGAGACGGCGTCGGCCACAGGGGCGGGCTCGACCGGACGCGGTGCGGCGGCAGCGGGTGCGGGCTCGGCCGCCGGGGATGCCGGGGTGGCCGGGACCGCCCGCACGGCGGCCGGGTCCGGAGCGGCGGGCGGGACCGGGGCGGGCCCGGCCGCGGTGTCCTCGCGGAACGCCAGCGCCGGGACGCGCTTGGATGACATGTCGCCGAAGACCAGCAGCGGCGTGCCCGACTCGTCGGTGACGGTCTGGGTGACGCGGCACGCCTCGTCGTTCCAGAAGGCGATCTCGGTACGGACGTACGCGGCGTCGTCCAGCGGGCCCAGGACGTCGAGCCGGCCCACCGACAGCGGGATGAAGGCGGAGGCGTCCGCGGTGCCGAAGACCGGGTTGGCAGGGTCGATGGCCGCCACGGTCACGCTGTCCAGGAGGCCCGGGAAGAGCTGGACGCCGGGCGGGTTCAGCTCCCGCTGGCGGGGGCCCTCGATCCGGGCGAGGGTGCCGCCGTCCGGCAGGCTCGCCACCCAGGAGATGTTCCGGTAGTAGCGCCCGTGGTGGTAGCCGATCCGCCGCAGCCACCGGTACAGGCCGGAGCCCGCGTGGACGGCGGAGCCGGCGCAGTCGGCCAGCAGGGAGCCGACCGGGAGGCGGGGCGCCGGCTCGGCACGGGTGGCGAGACGGCCGGTGACGAAGACGTCGCCGGTCTCCCCGTCCTCGACCCGGAACCTCCCGTCCCCGTCGACCCGGCCGACCACGCGCCGGGCCCCCGCGGGAATGAGGGGGCGGTGGAAGAGGACGTCCAGGGCTCCGTGGAACGGTTCGCCGCGCAGGGCGGCTCCCTCGCGCAGGAAGTCGAACCAGGCCACACCCGGGAGCATCAGCGTGCGGTACACGGAGTGCTGCGCGATGGGCACCTCGCCCGGGCCGAACACCCGGGCGTACGTGTATCCGGCGGGCCCGCCGTCGGCCACCAGCACGGCGGGCGAGCCGGGTTCGGCGGACCGGAGCGGCTCGGCGAGGTTCAGGGCGCGTCCGCGCGGCTGGGCGACCGGCAGCAGGCGCTTGCTCCACGCGGCGCCGGCGGTCTTCTGGAACGCGGCCCAGTCGATGGCGTGTCCAGCCTCGAACAGTTCGGCCGCGACGGCCGCCAGTACGGCTGCGGCGGTCCGCTCGTCGTGAGCCCCGGCCAGGCGCGCGCCGACGTCGCGACCGGCGGTGCCCTGGTGACCGGCGTCGCCGGCCGGGTCGCCGTCGCGCCGCAGAACGTCGCCGAGCGCCTGCTCCAGCGGCATGCTCCCCCGTACGAAGTCGGCGACCGCCCCCCAACCGGGCGGGAGGTCGACGGCGCCGCCGGGCAGCCCCAGGTCGCGCAGCGCGATGGCGAGGGCGATCCCGGAGAGGATGCGGAGCAGTTCGCCGGAGAACGCGGCGAGCGGGGTGCCGGTGGCCGTCTCGAAACGGCGTACGACATCGTGCACGGCGGGGGTGGAGCGGTCGAGGGCCGTGAGCCACGCGGACGGCGCTGCGGCGGCCTCGGGACGTACCGGGACGCCGGGCGGGACCACAGACGGCGTCGCGGTCGCGCGGGACGTGCCCGCGCCGATGACACCGGTGGCCCCTGGGGCTCCTGCGAAGCCGGGGGTGAGGAGCCTGGCGCGCAGGGCGGCCGTCAGCTCGTCCGCGTCCTCGCCGACGACGGCCAGCCGCGCGGCGCGGTGCGGCCGGGCGAGCCGGGCGGTGGCGCACACGTCAGCAAGTTCCTCGGGCCGGCCCCGGAGGGCGGGCAGGAACTCCACCCACTGGGCACACAGTTCGCGCAGGCCGTAGGCGGTGTCGGCCGAGAGCGTCAGGACGTGGGCGGGCTGGCTGGCCCCGGCCGGAGCCGTCCCGGTCCGGCGGGCCGGGGCGGGGACCGCCTCGGCCACGACGTGCGCGTTGGTGCCGCCGAAGCCGAAGCCGCTCACCGCGGCCCGGCGGACCGGCACGTCGGGCCAGGGCCGGGTGGCCTCGGGCAGGTGGAAGGGGCTGTCGTCCAGGTTGAGGCGGGGGTTGGGGGACTCGACGGCCACGGCCGGAACGGTGCCCTCCCGCAGCGAGACGATGATCTTCGCGAGGCCGGCGAGCCCGGAGGCCGAATGGAGGTGGCCGATCCGGCGCTTGACCGAGCCGAGCGCGACCGAGTTGCGCGGGACGCCGTGGCGTCCGAACACCTCGGTGAGCGCCCGTACCTCGATGGGGTCGCCGATGGCGGTGCCGGTGCCGTGCGCCTCGACGTACTGCACGGTCGCCGGGTCGACGGTCCGGTAGACCTTGTCGAGCAGGTCGATCTGGGCTTCCAGGTTGGGTGTGGTGACGCCCATGGTGCGGCCGTCGTTGTTGACCGCGACCCCGCTGATCGCGCCGAGGACCAGGTCGCCGTCGCGCAGCGCCGCCGCCATCGGCTTCAGCACCAGGGCTGCGGCTCCTTCGCCGGGGACGTAGCCGTTGGCCCGGCGGTCGAAGGTGTGGCAGAGCCCGTCCGGTGACAGCGCCCCGGTGCGGGAGAGGAGGACGAAGGTCAGCGGGTCGATCAGGAGGTCCACCGCGCCGACGAGGGCGAGTTCGCAGCTTCCGGAGGCGAGGCTCTGGCAGGCGAGCCAGACCGCCGAGAGCGACGAGGAGCAGGCCGTGTCGACGACGAGGCTGGGGCCCGCGAGGTCGAAGCGGTCGGACAGCCAGGCCGCCATGAAGTTCTGCGACCGCCCCCACAGGGCGGCCGGGCCGGGACCGGCGGCGCCCGCCGGGGTGGGCACCGCGGGGTCCGGAAGGCCGGGAGCGACCGTGCCGCGGCCCCGGTCGAAGCCGTAGGCGTTCATCCGGGCGCCGATGAACACGCCCGCGTCGAGCCTGCGGCGCGCGCCCAGGTAGCCGGAGTCCTCCAGGGCCCGGGCGCCGACCTCCAGCATGACCCGCTGCTGCGGGTCGAGGAGAACGGCGTCCTCGGCGGTCATGCCGAAGGCCTCGTGGTCGAAGGAGAACGGGTCGACCAGGAACGCGCCCCGGTGGTGGGTGCCGCGGTGCGGCGCCTCGCCGAGGTACAGGTGGCGGGCCCACCGGCTCGGCGGGACCTCGCCGACCTCGACCCCTTCGCCGCCCAGCATGGCCGTCAGGTCGGCCATGTCCTCGGCGCCCGGGAGCCGCGCCGCGAGGCCGATGACGGCGATGCGGGTGTCGAGCTCGCTCACAGTTGTCCTTTCGTTCGGCTCGCCGGTCATGCCTGGACCACCCCGCGCCCGCCGTCGTGGTCGAGCAGGGGGCGCAGCAGCGCGCTGAGGGTGGAGTCGACGGCCCCGGTGCGGTCGGGCACGGCGGCGGCCGGGGGCGCCGGGATGCCGGCGGGTGCGGCCAGGGCGGTGAGTTCGGCCGCGATGTCGTCGGCCGTACGGGCCCGCATCAGGAGCGACGGGTCGACGGTCCGGCCGCCCCGTTCGAGGGCGGTGCTCAGTTCCGCGATCATCAGGGAGTCCAGGCCGAGGCCCTGGAGGGGCCGGTCGCCGGGGTCCTCCCCCAGTACCTGGAGGAAGGCCTCCCGGACGCGGCCACGCATCGCGGTGGTGTCCTGGCGCGTGCGCGCCGCCTCCGGCCGGGCCCCGGCGGGGCCCTCGGCACGGGCGGCCGGGGTGACCGGCGAGGCCGGTACCACCGGAGCGGCCGGGGTGATGGGGGCGGGTGCGGCTGTGGTCGTGTCCACCGTCCCCGCCGGGGCGGACGCGGTGGTGGTGGCGGGTGCGGCGGTGCCCACCGTCCCCGCCGGGGCGGAGGCGGTGCCGGGGAAGACGACGGCGCCGCCCGACCGCAGGTGGTCGAAGAAGGCGTCGAGCGCTTCCTCGGCGCCGACCGAGTGCGCGGCGGAGAAGGCGTCGTCGGCCTTCATCCCGATGCCCGTCCAGTTGGGCCAGGCGTGCGCGGTGACCGCGGTGACCTCGTCGTCCTCCCGTTCGGCGAGCGCCAGTTGGAAGGCGTTGGCGAGGCTGTAGTCGACCAGTCCGCGGCCTGCCAGGGCCTGGGTGCCGGCGATCGAGGAGACGAGGACGGCGAAGTCGGCGCGCTGCTCCTTGGCCAGGCGGACGACGTGCAGCGAGCCGGCCACCTTGGGCGTGAGCACCTTCTCGGCGTCGCTCCAGGGGCGGCGGTGCATCGCGCCGAAGGAGTTGACCCCGCCGGAGGCGTGCACGACGCCGACCAGCCTGCCCCAGCGCCGGCCGAGCCGGTCCGCGACGGCGGCGAGGGCCGTCGGGTCGGAGACGTCGCAGGGCGCGTACTCGACCTCGGCGCCGCCGACCGCCAGTTCCCGCAGGGTCTGCGCGCGGGTGGCGTCGAGGGCCGACCGGCCGATGACGGCCACGCGCCGGGCGCCCCGCGCGATGAGGCGTTCGGTCAGTCGCAGTCCGACGGCTCCGAGTCCCCCGGTGACCAGGCAGTAGCCCTCGGCCGGGAGGAAGTACGGAGGGCCGGGCCGGGCGGGCGCGGTCTCCGGTACGTACCGGGCGCCCTGCCGGTAGGCGGCGACGGTGGTCCCCGCGTCGGCGGTGTCGGCCTCCTGGGCGCCGGACAGCAGTGCGGCGAGCTCGGCGGCCAGGTGGGCGGCCTGGTCGGCGGCCGGATCGGCGGGGTCCAGGTGGACGACGGCGGTGGGCCGGCGCCCTTCAGCGCCCGCGGCCCGGACGGCCATGGCGGCCGCGGCCCGGACCGGGTCCGGACCGGCGTCTCCGCCCTGCGCGCCGTGACCGGTCCGGGCGGCGGAGTGCAGGTCCGTTCCACCGAACGAGGCCCAGAGGACACCGGCCCGCTGCGGCAGCGCTCTCATAAGGTCGCCCAACTCGCCCCAGAGGGAGCTGAGTTCGGCAGGGTCCGCGTGCCGGGTGGCTCGGGTTCCGACCACGACGGCGGCGTCTGCCGACACGCCGGGCGCGACGACGGTGAGGCCCCGGTCCCGCAGGAGCCCGGTCAGAGCCTGCCCGAGGGCGGGGTCTGCTGCGGCCACGCTCACCGTCGCCGGTCCGGCCGAGGGGGCCTGGGGCAGGTCGCGGGCGCGCCACTGGACGCGTACGGCCGGTGTGCCGGGCTGCCCGTCCCCCGCCGGCGTCCCGGCATGCCCGGTGCGGTCGGCCTCCTCGGGGCCGCGCCAGAACGGGGATCCGGCGAACGGGTAGGTGGGCAGATCCGTGACGCGGGCTTCCGCGGGGGACAGACCGGACCAGTCGATGTGCGCGTATCCGGCGGTGGCCAGCTCCGCCGCGTGGGCGGGGTGGCCGGGGGCGGCGGTCGTCCCGCTCAGGGCCGCCGCCGCGTCGGCGGTGAGGTCGATGTCGACGGGGGCGACGGGGTGCGTCCCGTCCGCGACCGAGCGGAGCGCCGCCGCGAGGTCCGCCGCCGAGCGTCCGTGCACGGCGGTCTGGTACTCCAGAGGGGAGCGGCCGGTGTTGGCCGTGTGGCACAGGTCGGCTGTCTCGGCGGAGTCGCGCGCCGTGTCGAAGCGAGCGGCGTACGCGGCGGCCAGCTTCCGTACGGCCGTCTCGTCCGCACCGGTGACGCGGACCACGAACGGCTCCGGGAGGTGTACGTCCCGGACCGGGACAGCGGGTGCCTCTTCCAGGATCACGTGGGCGTTCACCCCGCCCATCCCGAACGCGCTCACCGCACCACGACGCGGCCCATCGACCGGACGCGGCCACTCCGACACCCGATCCGCAAGAAAGAACGGCGTCCCCTCGAAACGAATGTGATCATTCGGCCGCACCACATGCAACGACGGAGGAACCACACCCCGCTCCATCGACAACAACACCTTCACCAGACCAGCAAGACCCGCCGCCGGCTCCAGATGACCCACATTCCCCTTCAACGAACCCAACGCACAGAACTGCGAACGAGACGTCAACCCCCGCCACGCACGCGTCAAACCCTCCACCTCGATCGGATCACCCAGACTCGTCCCCGTCCCATGCGCCTCCACCAAACCGATCGACTCCACCGACACACCCGCATTCACCAACGCCGCAGAGATCACCGACTCCTGCGCCGCACTGCTCGGCACCGTCAACCCACTCGTACGACCCCCGTGATTCACCGCCGAACCCTTCACCACACCCCGGATCCGATCCCCATCACGCAAAGCCGCACGCAACGGCTTCAACACCACCGTCACCACCCCCTCACCCGGCACGAACCCATCCGCACCCGCATCGAACGGCCGTGAGTGGCCGGAGGGCGACAGGGCGCGCAGGTTGCGCATGGCGACGTAGTGCAGCGGGGACATGGCGACCCGGACACCGGCGACGACGGCCTGCTCGCACTCCCCCGCGCGGATGCTCCGCACCGCCGTGTGCAGCGCCACCAGCGACGACGAGCACAACGTGTCGATCGTCATGCTCGGCCCGTGCAGATCCAGGAAGAAACTCACCCGGTTCGCCAGGAAGGCGTTGTGATTGCCCAGGCCGGCGGGGGCGTCCAGCTCCGGGGAGATGTTGTAGTCCTTGTAGTGCTGGTAGCTGGCCCCGACGAACACGCCCGTGGCGGGCGACAGTCCGCGCGGCGGCAGGCCTGCCGACTCCAGCGCCTCCCAGGTGGTGCGGAGCAGCCAGCGGGCCTGCGGGTCGAGCGCCTCGGCCTGCTTGGGGAAGAAGTCGAAGAACCGTGCGTCGAACTCCTCGACGCCGTCGAGGAACCCGCCCACGTCCGGCTCCCGCCCGTCGGCGTACCGGCCCCAGCGGCGCGCGGGCGCGGGGCCGACCCGGTCGCCGGACTCGGCCATCAGGTCCCACAGTTCCTCCGGGTCCGTGGCGCCGGGCAGGGCCACGGCCAGCCCGATCACGGCCACGTCGTCGGCGGAGACCGCCTCGCCGGGGTCCGCGCCGTAGAGCGCGGCCGGGTCGGCGGCTCGGCCGGAGGCCCGGTGAGGGACTTGGCCGGTGGCCGGACCTGTGGCCTCGCCGGTGGCCGGACCGGTGGCCTCGCCGGTGGCCGGACCGGTGGCCTCGCCGGTGGCCTGCGGCGCCGCTTCGGCGGCGGGTGCCGCCTCGGCCCCGGGCTGCGCGAAGGCGTTCTCCGGGGCCGGTTCGGCCGCGAAGGCGTGCTCAGGGGCCAGTTCGGCGACGTGGGCGGCGAGGATGCGGCAGTCGGCGGCGTCCAGGACGTCCGTCGGGCTGAGCGGCACCCCGTACCTCTCGTCCAGGTCGGCGGCGACGGCCGTCGCGAGCATCGAGTCGATGCCGACGGCGGACAGCGACGTGGTCGCGGTGATCCGGGGGTCGTGCAGGGCCGCCCGCACCACCTCGACGACGGCCGCCTCGGCCGCCGCCAGCCGTGCCGAGCGGGGCACGGGGCCGGACGCGCCCGCGCCCCCGCCCGCGCCCCCTGCCGTACTCGCGCTGCCGGCGGTGGTACCTGCCGTGCCCGCGCTGCCGACGGTGGTACCGGCAGCGCTGCCGGTACCCGTGCCGTTCCCGGCCACCGTCCGGTACTCGATGCCTTCGAGGCGGACCAGGACCCGGCCGTCGTCCGCCAGCAGGTCGACGGCGCCGCGCCGTACGCCGTCGGCGCCCGCCTCGGCACCGTCGAGCAGCACGAACGCGGTGCGCGCGGGGTCGCCCCAGCGTGCTGCGCCTTCGATGGCGACCGGCAGGAAGGTGCCGGTCGGCGCCTCGGGGTCGGCGAGCGTGAGCACGGCCATGGCCTGGAGGGCGGCGTCGAGCGCAGCCGTCTCGGCCTCCAGGGGGCTGCCGGCCGGGATGTCGACGCGGGCCAGGACCCGGCGGGGTCCGTAGTGGACCTCGGTGATCGACCGCAGCGGGGCGGTCAGTTCCATGCCCTTGGCGGAGAACCAGGCGTAGAGGCCCGCGGGTTCCAGGCCGCGGCCCAGCTCCGCGCGCAGGGCGTCCAGGTCCCGCGCGGCGGGCGCGGGCCCCGCCTGGGCGGCGCCGGTGGTGAGCCGGGCGATGGTGCGGCCGGCGTGCCGGAAGGCAGCCGGACCCGTGCGGCCGGGCTCGTCGAGGTCGGTGGTCAGCGCGTGCGGGCCGCTCCCCCGGCCGGTGAAGGCGACGGCACGCAGTTCACCGGCCGCCCGCAGCCCCAGGGCGAGGGGCACGGCACCGGGCACGGTCTCCTCGCCGAGCACGCGGTGCGCACGCGAGAGCCTGCGCACGGCCTCGGCCACGTCCTCGGCCCCGTCCTGCCCCTGGGCAGCGGCCCGAGGCCCGGCCGACGCGTCCGTGGGGGCGACAGGGACGACGGGGACGGTGGCTGCGGGTGCCGGGCCGAACGGGTACGGCGGCAGCGGTCGGCGACGTACCGCCGGGTCCGGGTACACGGACGCCCAGTCGACACTCGCGCCTCCGACGTGGCGGAGGGCGTGGACGCCGAGCCCGGCCGAGGCGGTCTCCACCACGACGGAGCCGCGCACGACGGTGCCGGGTGCCCAGTCCGCGAGTCGCAGGGCGTGGTCCAGTCCGGTGCCGATCTCCCAGGCGGTGCCGCCGAGCACGGCGATCCGGTGTGCCCGGTGGTCGCGTCCGACGGCGCTGGAACGGCACAGTTCCCGTAAGCCGGAGGCGGTCTCCCCGCGTAGCGCCGCCCGCGTGGCCGCGATGCGCCGTAGCAGGGCCTCCGGGGTATGGCCGGAGAGGACCAGCAGATGCTCGCCGGTGGCGCCGTCCTCGTGGGCGGCCTCGGCGGCCGGTCCGCCGCCGGTCACGCCGGCGCGGTGGTCCCCGACGTACTCCTCGACGACGACATGGGCGTTGGTGCCGCCCATGCCGAAGGAGCTGACGCCGAAGCGCCGCGGCCCCGCGGAGGTCCACGGGCGGGGCTCGGTCGGGATCTCGAACGGCCCGGAGGACAGGTCGAGGTGGCTGCTGGGCTTCTCGAAGCCGGCGACCGGGGGGATCTCCCCGTGCCGCAGGCACAGCAGGGCCTTGACGAGTCCGGCGAGCCCGGCGGCGGGCTCGAGGTGCCCGATGTTGCCCTTGACGGCGCCGAGGTGGCACGGTCCTTCGCGGTCGGGGTCGCCGCCGAACACCTCGGTGAGGGCGGCGAGCTCGATGGGGTCGCCGAGCCGGGTCGCGGTGCCGTGGGTCTCGATGAGGGAGATGTCGGCCGGGGCAAGCCCGGCGTCGTCAAGCGCCGCGCGGACGACGGCGGCCTGCGCCTCGCTGCGGGGCACGGGCAGGGCGCTGCCGCGGCCGCCGTGGTTGACGGCCGTGCCCCGGACGACGCCCCAGATGAGGTCGCCGTCGCGCTCCGCGTCCGCGAGCGGCTTCAGCAGGACGGCGAGGGCTCCCTCGCCAGGGAGGAAGCCGTCCGCGTGCTCGTCGAACGGTTTCGGATGGCTCTCCGACAGGGCTCCGAGCTGGCTGAGACTGCGGTAGTACCAGGGCGTCAGGCCGACCTGGCAGGCCGCCACGATCGCGGCGCCGCAGTGGCCGGCGCGGAGCGCGGCGACCGCCTGCTGGATCGCGACGAGCGAGGACGAGCAGAGGGTGTCGACGGTCTGCGAGGGGCCGGTGAGGTCGAGGGCGTACGAGATCCGGTTGGCGAGCACCGCGTTCATGGAGCCGAGCGCGGTGTGCGGGCCCACGGTCTCCAGCCCCTGCGCGTCGCGGTGGTGGGTGTAGGTGGCGCCCACGAAGACGCCGATGTCGCGGCGGCCGGCGAGGCCGGCGTCGTCCCTGACCGCCCAGGCGTGCTCAAGGAGCAGCTTCTGCTGGACGTCCATCTCCTCGGCCTCGCGCACCGAGATGCCGAAGAAGGCCGGGTCGAACCGGTCGACGCCGGAGAGGAAGGCGCCCTTGCGGCAGTACGTGCCGGTCATACGCGGCCCGCGCTGCTCGAAGTGGGCGTCGACGTCCCAGCGTTCGGCGGGTACGTCGGTGAAGGCGTGGCCTCCCGCGCGCACCAGCGGCCACAGGTCCGCCACGCCGCCGGGCGCGCCGGGGAGGTCGCCGGACACGGCGACGACGGCGACGTCCAGGTCGCGTCCGCGCGCCGCCGAACGCCGGGGGCGCTGAGGCGCGGTGGCGGGGGCGGGGGCGGAGACGGTCGCAGCGGAAGGGCTCGCGGTATCTGCCGCGCCCTGAGAGAGGTCGGGCTCGACAGGCCGCGCGGGCTCGACAGGCCGGGCGGACTCGACAGCGGCGGCCTTGGCGTCGGTGGCCCCGGCGGCCGCCCCGGCCGCGTCGCCCCCGGCGGGCTCAGGCAGCGCCGCCGCCGCGCCGTAGCGCTCGGTGAGCGCCTCCGCCAGTTCGTCGAAGGCCCCGTACTCCAGGAAGAGCGTGGCCGGGAGGCTGACGCCCCAGCGGCGCGACAACTCCTCGGACAGTTCGACGCTCATGATCGAGCTCATGCCGTAGTCCGACAGGAGCGCCTCGCGGTCGAGGGACGCGATTCCCAGCCGTTCCACGAGGAACTCCGCCAGCGCGTCGGCGACACGCACCACGGCGTCCCCCGTCGTCCCACCGGAGCTGTCGGTGCCCCCCGCCCCGCCGGTGGCGGCGGAGGCGGCGCCCGCGGTCGCGGTGGAGACGGCGGAGCCGGCGCGGATCTGCTGGTCCTCCGGCTCGACGATCTCGGTGCCCGCGTCCGGGTGGGCGATGACGAGCTGCCGGACGGGCTGCTCCGCCCCCAGGACGGCGACGAGGGCGTCCAGGCCCTCCTCGGTGGTCAGCGGCCGGACGCCGCGCGCCCGGAGCTGGTCCGCGACGGCGGTGCCCATGCCGACCTCGCCCCACAGGCCCCAGTCGACGCTGAGCCACGGCGCACCCTGCGCGTGGGCGTAGCCGTCGAGGTAGGCGTTGGCTGCGGCGTAGCCGCCCTGCCCGAGATTGCCGAACGTGCCGGAGACGGAGGCGAACAGCACCGCGAAGTCGAGGTCGCTCCCGGTGACGGCGGCGGCCAGCTCGCGGACCCCGTCGGCCTTGGGCCGCATCACGGCCGCGACGTCCTCGGCGGTGGCGCTGCGGATCAGCCCGTCCTTGAGGGTGCCCGCAGCGTGGATGACGCCGTGCACGTCGCCGTGCTCCCGCCGCATCCTCTCCACCAGGGACGTCAGGGCGCCGGGGGCGGTGATGTCAGCGCTGTACGAGACGGCCAGGCAGCCGTGGGCGGCGATGGCGGCGGCCCGCTCGTCGGAGGCGGGGTTCCCGCCGGAGCGGGAGACCAGCGCGACGACGCCGGCGCCCTCGCGGGCGAACCGTTCGGCCACCTCGAGGCCCAGGCCGCCGTGGCCGCCGAGGACGAGGTAGCGTCCGCCGGGCCGGACGGGGCCCTGCCCGGCGGGTCGCGGCAGGGTGTACGCCGAGCGGTCGCGCACTCGGACGGGCACGTGTCTGACGTCGCCGCGGTAGCCGGTCTCGACGGGCCCCCGTGCGTCGCCGAGTTCCGCGACGAGGGCGGGGAGCAGCGTGCCGGGGTCGCCGCCGAGGTCGACGATGCGCGGGCGCAGGCCCGGGTACTCGATGGCGGCGGTGCGCACGAGGCCCCACAGGGCGGCGCGGGCCGGCACCGGCCGGTCGCCGTCGGCGACGGGCTGGCCGTCGCGGGTCACGACGAGGAAGCGGGACTTGCGCTGCCGCTCGCCGAGGGTCCGCAGGGCGGCGAGGCAGGCGTACAGGCCGAGGCGCAGCTCCTCCTCCTCGCCCCGGTGGTCGTCGGTCGGGGCGTCGGCGTTCCACAGGTGGACCACGCCCGCGACGGGGTCGCCGATCTCCTCCCAGAGCCGGCGGAACGCCTCCTGGTCGGGCCGGTCCAGCGTCAGCCGGTCGGGGTCGGCGGCGGCGTTCGCGGCCGGGCCGGCGGCGGCGTTCGCGGCCGGGTCGGCGGCGGCGTTCGCGGGCGCGGCCGGGCCGACGGCGACCTCCACGACGCGGGCGCCGTCGGCGCGCAGCGCCTCGGCGGCGCCCGTGCCGAGCCGGTCGCCCGGGCCGTGGTGGAGGACCACCCAGGTTCCGGACGCCGGTTCGCGGCGGGCGGGGTCGCCCTCCTCGGGGTGCCAGTCGATGCGGGAGACGGGCAGCGGGTCCCGCCGTTCCGCGGCGCTGTCGGACGTCCGTGCCGAGGCCGTGGCGCCGGTCGCCGCTGCGGGCGGGCGGGTCACGGTGGTCGTACGCCGCATCCGTACGCCCTGGAACTCGGCGAGGACGTCGCCGGAGGGTCCCAGCAGCAGGGCGTCGGCGGTGGCGTAGGCACCGTCCTCGCCGGTGCGGCGGACGTGGACGGCGACCCCGTCCGTCGCCGTCGACAGGTCGGCGAAGAGGGCGAGCCGCTCGACGCCGATCGGCAGCATGGGGTACGGGCCGTCCGCACCCGTCAGGTCCTGAAGGGCGCAGCTGACGACCTGGAAGACGCCGTCCACCAGCAGCGGGTGGGCGTACCAGGGCATCGGCTCGGCGTCGGACCGCAGGGTGGCACGAGCCGTTCCGGCGTCGGCGACGGAGAGCGCGCGGACGGTGCGGAAGTCGGGGCCGTACTGGAGTCCCTCGCGCTCCCATCCGGTGTAGAGGCGCTCCGGGGCGATGTCACGTGCACCGGCGGGCTCGTGGTCCGTCGCGGTGCGGGCAGGCCGCGCCGCGTCCGCCGGGAGGAACCGTCCGGCGCCGGTGGACAGCTGCTTGCGGGTGCCGGCCACGAGGGTGGTCAGCTCGAAGCGGGTCCGGTCGGGGCCGGGGGTCACGTCGAGCCGGACCGGCGCGCTGCCCTGGTCGGCGACCGTGAGGGGGCGGAGGAACGACACCCCGGTGAGTTCCAGGGGAGCGAACGGTCGGCGGCGTGCGACACCGACGAGGGCCATCTCCAGCTGCACGGCCGCGGGGAGCAGTCCGGTCCCCGCGGAGCGGTGCTGGGCGATCAGGGGCTCCTGGCCCGTGAACGTCTTCTCGTACGTCTCTGGGGTGTGCGTCACTGTCCCTCGCTCCGGTGCTCGTAGTGACGGTCGAACAGCGGGTGTCCCGCGGTGGGCGCGGCAGGCGCGGTGGGCGCGGCGCGTTCGCCGCGGGCCGGGGGCGCCACCAGGTCCTGTCGGTGGAAGGGGTAGGTGGGCAGGGTCATCGTGCGGTGGCCCTTGCCGGCATGCAGACCCGTCCAGTCCACCGCCCCGGACGGACTCCCCGCATACGCCGCCACAGCCGCGTACACCTCCGCCTGATCCACCCGGTCACGACGAAGCGTCGACAACCACAACGACGGCTCGTCCCCCGACCACGACGCACGCGCCAACGACGTCAACTGCGGCTGCGCACCGATCTCCCACACCGCACCCGCACCCACACCCGACACCAGCCCCACAGCCTCCGCGAACCTCACCGGCTCACGGATCCCCCGCGCCCAGAGAGCCGCGTCCCTCACCGACTCCGGCGAATGCCAGCCACCCGACACCGTCGAAGCGAACGCCGCCCGCGGAGCCGACCATTCGACACCCGCCACCACCTCGGCGAACGGAGCCACCGCGCCCTCCATCAACACCGAGTGGAACGCATGACTCACCACCAACGGCTGCGACCGCAGACCCGACTCGGCACGGAACCGCGCCACCGCATCGGCCGGACCCGAAACCGTCGTCACACGAGGCGAATTGAACGCAGCAACCTCAACCCCGGGGAACGCCCCCAGCGCCTCCACCACCGCAGCCGCATCACCATGCACCGCCGCCATCGCACCCACACCAGGCTGCGACTCCATCAACCCACCACGCACCACCGCCAGACGCAGCAGATCCTCCAGACCCACCACACCCGCAGCCCACCCCGCACTCAACTCACCCAGACTGTGACCCACCACCACATCCGGACGCACCCCCAACGACTCCAACCACCGCACCAACGCCACCTGCACCGACACGATCCCCACCTGAGCGAACCGCGTGGAGTCGAGGAGGTGTGCCGAGGTGCCGAAGAGCAGGTCCGTCAGCGGTACGTCGAGGTGGCCGGCGAGCAGGTCGGCACACTCGTCGAGTGCCGCCCGGAACGCGGGCTCGGTCCTGTACAGGCCCTGGCCCATGCCTGCGTACTGTGAGCCCTGGCCGGTGAACATGAACACCACGGGGGCCGACGTGCGGCCGCTTCGGCGGGTCACCGGGGACGCGCCCGAGGCGACGTCCCGCAGTGCGACCGCGAGTTCACCCGCGTCGCCGCCGGAGACGACGGTGCCGAAGCGGTGCGCTGCGCGGCCCGTGTTGGCGGTGTAGGCGAAGTCGCCCAGGCGGTCGTCGTCCACCTCGGCCAGCCGGTCGGCATAGGCATCGGCGAGGGCGCGGACGGAGGTCTCGTCGGCCGCGTCCACCCGCACCAGATACGACTCCTGCGCCACCACCTCACGAGCAGGAACCGCAGGCGCCTCCTCCAGGATCACGTGGGCGTTGACCCCGCCCATCCCGAACGCGCTCACCGCACCACGACGCGGCCCATCGACCGGACGCGGCCACTCCGACACCCGATCCGCAAGAAAGAACGGCGTCCCCTCGAAACGAATGTGATCATTCGGCCGCACCACATGCAACGACGGAGGAACCACACCCCGCTCCATCGACAACAACACCTTCACCAGACCAGCAAGACCCGCCGCCGGCTCCAGATGACCCACATTCCCCTTCAACGAACCCAACGCACAGAACTGCGAACGAGACGTCAACCCCCGCCACGCACGCGTCAAACCCTCCACCTCGATCGGATCACCCAGACTCGTCCCCGTCCCATGCGCCTCCACCAGACCGATCGACTCCACCGACACACCCGCATCCACCAACGCCGCAGAGATCACCGACTCCTGCGCCGCACTGCTCGGCACCGTCAACCCACTCGTACGACCCCCGTGATTCACCGCCGAACCCTTCACCACACCCCGGATCCGATCCCCATCACGCAAAGCCGCACGCAACGGCTTCAACACCACCGTCACCACCCCCTCACCCGGCACGAACCCATCCGCACCCGCATCGAACGGCCGCAGGGCGTTGGACGGGGAGAACGAGCGGAGACGGGAGCCGAGCTGGAAGTACTGGGGGGACATGCCCAGGTGCACGCCGGCGACGACGGCCTGCTCGCACTCCCCCGCGCGGATGCTCCGCACCGCGGTGTGCAGTGCCACCAGCGACGACGAGCACAACGTGTCGATCGTCATGCTCGGCCCGTGCAGATCCAGGAAGAAACTCACCCGGTTCGCCAGGATCGCGTTGTGGTTGCCCAGGCCGGCGGGGGTCTGGACGACGTCGCCGACGACGGTGTCGCGGTAGTGCTGGTAGCTGGCGCCGACGAAGACGCCGGTGGCCGGCTGGGGCCTGCCCGCAAGCCCCGCGTCCTCCATGGCCCGCCAGGCGGACTGGACGAGGTGACGCTGCTGCGGGTCGATCCACTCGGCTTCGGCGGGCGAGAGCCGGAAGAAGCCGGGGTCGAAGTCGGTGAGGCCCTCGACGAAGCCCGCGCGCCGCAGATAGACCGTGCCAGGGGCGCCGTCCGTGCCGTAGTGGGCGTCGATGTCCCAGCGGGAGGCAGGGACCTCCGTCAGGCAGTCCTCGCCCTCCACCAGGACCCGCCACAGCTCCTCCGTGTTCCCGGCGTTGGGGAACACTCCGTCGATGCCGATGACGGCGATGTCGTGCGTGTCGGCGTCCGCGGCGGCGGGCACGGCGTCCGCTGCCGCGGGCACGGCGGGGGCCGAAGTGGCGATCCCGCTCGGCACGGGGGCCGGGGCCTGTGAGCGCGCCGGCTCCTCGCCCGGTCCGACCGGGCCTTCCGGCCCGCCCGCGCCGACGCCGGCCGGGAGGCCCGTCTCGTCGGCGGGCGGGAAGCCGGTCGCCTCGGCGGGCGGGAGGCCGGTCGCCTCGGCGGGTGGGGCGGTGACGCCGTACTCGTCCCGCAGTTCCTCCGCGAGGCGGTCGACCGTGCCGACCTCCAGGACGAGCGTCACCGGGATGTCGACGCCGAGCCGGGCCCGGATGTCCTGGGCCAGCGAGACGGCGAGCATCGAGTCGAGGCCCTGCTCCTGGAGCGGGCGGTCGGTTTCCAGTTCGGCGGCGTCCAGCTCCAGGGCTTCGGCCACCCAGTCGGCCAGGACCGCCTCGAGCCCGCGGCCCGGACGGCCGCCGGGCAGGTGCCCGTTGGCGGTGGGTACCGCGGCCGGGGCCGGGGCGCGCACCGGCGCCGGGGCCTGAGCGGGGGGCGCGGCCGGGGCCGGGCGGTGGTCGTGGCCGGTGTCACCGGCCCCGCCCGGCCCGGACGGCGCCGGGGACAGCCGCTTCCAGGTGATGCCCCGGGCCTCCAGCACGGTCTCGTCGCCGTCGAGGACGACCAGGCTGGCGGTCAGCAGCCCGGAGTCCGGCCCTGAGTCCCGGTCGCGCCGGGCGTACACGCGGGCGGTGGCGGGAAGCCGGCCGAGGACGGTGAGCCGCTCGACGGTGAAGGGGACGTACAGCCCCTGCGCGCCGCAGGCGGCGAGTGCGATCTGGAAGGCGCCGTCCAGGAGCCGGGCGTCCACGGTCCGGTCGGCGTGGCCGCGCAGCACGCCCACGGCCTCCCCTGGAGCGACCGACAGGGACGCCACGGTGCGGAAGCCGGTGCCGTAGTCCAGTCCGGCGCGGGTGAACGCGGCGTACATCGCGTCCAGTCCGACCTCGGTGAAACGGTTCGCGGCGGGCGGGACGGCGAGCGTCGGCTGCTCGGGCTCGGTCAGCGTGGCGGTGCACACCAGGGCGCCGGAGCCGTCGCGGAAGGCGAGGGCGTCGCCGTCGCGTGCGGCCGTGAGGGTCGCGGGGGCCTCGACGGCCGCCCGGAAGGTGAGGTCGCGCAGACCGAAGCGGTCCCGGCCGAGGAAGTCGGCGACCTTGGCCGGGTATCCGGCGCCCGGCAGGGTGGGCCGGCCGAGGACGAGGTGCTCCGCCGCCTCCGGGTGCTCCGTCCACGAGCTGCGTGTACGGGCGTGAGCGGGCGGGGCCGCCTGCTGCTGCGTGGGTTCGAGCCACAGGTACTTCTCGGCGTGCGGCGCGGTCGGGAAGCGCACCCCCGGCCGGCGGCGCGGCCCGGTGGCGAGGCCGGTGCCCGCGACGAACGCCTGTGCGGCAGCGGCGAGTTCGCCGCGGCTCACGGGCGTTCCGGTGGGCAGGTCGTGCGGGCGCGCCGCCGCGGACGCGACTCCCACGTGGAGCGAACGCACCTCCTCGACGCCGGCCAGGAACAACTGGAGCTTGTCCTGGAGCTGCTCGGCGCTGTCGGCCACGCATGCCAGCCGGTGCACGCCGGCCGGCCGCAGTCGGCTCGCCTCGGCCAGTGCCTCCAGGGAGGGGCAGTAGGCGGAACGCAGCATGAGCACGAGCCGGCGTGCGAGGGTGCGCAGCGCGTCGTCGGATCCGGCCGAGAGGACCAGCAGCTGGGGACCGGAGTCCGTGTCGCCCTGTTCCGCGCCCGGTGCGGCTTCGACCACGACGTGGGCGTTCGCGCCGCCGAAGCCGAAGCTGCTGACGCCCGCGACGCGTGGGCCTGGGCCCCACGGGAGGAGCCGGTCGGCCACGTACAGCGGTGAGCCGTCGAAGTCGAACGACCTGTTCGGAGTCTCGTAGTTCAGGGACGGCGGGATGTGGGCCGCCTGGAGGGCCAGCACCGTCTTGATGAGGCCGGCGATGCCCGCGGCGGGCTCCAGGTGGCCGAGGTTGGTCTTGACGGAGCCCAACGCGACCGGGGTGCGGCCGGCGGGCTCGCCGAGGACCGCGTGGAGGGCCTCCAGCTCGATGAGGTCGCCGAGCTGGGTTCCGGTGCCGTGCGCCTCGACGTAGCCGATGTCGGCTGCGGTGCGTCCGGAGCGGGCCAGCGCCCGGCGCAGTACGGCTTCCTGGGCCGGCCTGCTGGGCGCGGTGAGGAAGCCCGCGCTGCCGCCGGTGTGGTTGACGGCCGTTCCGCGGATGACGGCGAGGACCGGATCCCCGTCGCGTTCGGCGTCGGAGAGCCGCTTGAGGATCAGGGCGCCGGCGCCCTCACCGCGCACGTAGCCGTCGGCGGCGTCGTCGAAGGCCCGGCAGGCGCCCTGTGGGGAGAGCATGCCGTTGCGGGTGAAGGAGCGGGTCTTGGCCGGGGTGAGCACCAGGTTGGCGGCGGCCACCACGGCTGCGTCGACCTCACCGGCCCGCAGGTGCATCGCGGCCTCGTGGAGGGCGACGAGCGACGACGAGCAGGCCGTGTCGACGGCGAAGCTCGGGCCGGACCAGTCGAAGACGTGGGACAGGCGGTTGGCCACCATGGAGGGGGCCGTGCCGGTGGCCACGTGCGGGTCGGAGTGGCCGATGCTCCCGGCGACGATCTCCGGGAAGTCGCTGGCGATGGCGCCGACGAAGACGCCGGTGGAGGCTCCGAGGGAGGTGTGGTCCCGGCCGGAGCTCTCCAGGGCCTCGGAGGTGACGCTGAGCAGCATCCGCTGGAGCGGGTCCATGCGGCGCGCCTCGCGTTCGGTGAGCCCGAAGCGGGCGGCGTCGAAGTACTCGACGCCTTCGACCCAGCCCATCCGCACGTCGTCGGCGCCCGCCTCGGACCACAGGTGGGCCCAACCGCGCTTGCCCTCGGGAGCGGCACCGATGCTGGACACGCCGGCGACGAGGTTCTGCCAGAACTCGTCCGGGGTGCCGGCGCCGGGGAACCGGCACGCCATGCCGATGACGGCGAGGGCGCCGTCATCGGCCGGCCGCGCGGACGCGGCGGCGGACGAAGTGGCGGCGGGCAGAGTGGCGGACGGGGTGGCAATGGCAGTGGCCACGGTCGAGGACGGGGTGGCGGCGGGCACGAGCGTGGCCGACGTGCCCGCAGCGACGGGCGTGACCGGCGCGGACGCGGCGGGCTCGGCAACGGGCTGGGCGAGCACGGCAACGGGCTGGGCGAGCTCGGCAACGGGCTGGGCGAGCTCGGCAGCGGGCCGGGCCGTCACGTACGCCGCCATCGGTGCCGTCCCGACCGCCGTCGCCGTCCCCGTCTCCTGGTCGCGCAGGGGCACGACGCCCTCGGCACCCAGGAGACGGGCCAGCTTCACCGGGGTCCCCGAGGCGAAGATCGAGGGGGCGGTGACGGAGGTGCCCAGCTCGCTGCTGAGGCGGGCGGCGGCGACGGTGACGTTCACCGAGTCGCCGCCCAGGTCGAAGAAGTTGGCGTGGACGTCGAAGCCGGAGTGGTCCAGCGTGGCCGCGAAGACCCGTGCGACGGACCGCGCCAGCTCCTCTTCCGTCATGGCGGGGTCGGCGGTCGCGCCGGACCCGGCGGTGTCCTCGGCCGTCGTCGCGGCGGTCGGCCGCGCGGCCGCCGCCGGCTCCGGTTCCGCCGCCGCCAGGGGCGCCGTTTCGGGGCTCGTCGTCGGCGCCGCGGCGGGCTCCGGCTCTTCGCCGGAGCGCAGGATGGTGTCGCGCGTGGGCAGCGGGAGCTTGGCGCGGGCCACCTTGCCGTTGTCCGTGAGCGGCAGAGCGTCGAGGTTCACATAGGCGTCCGGCACCATGTAGGCGGGCAGGGCGGCGCCGACCAGGGCGTCGAGCCGCGACTTGCCCGGCATGGCGTCGCCCACCAGATAGGCGGTGAGCCTCAGTTCACCGCGACCCTCGAACCGCGCCGCGACGACGACGGCGGCCGTGATGCCGTCGATCCTCTCCAGCATCCGCTCGATCTCGGCGGGCTCGATGCGGTGGCCCCGCACCTTGACCTGGGCGTCGGACCGGCCGAGCCACTCGACCGCGCCGGCCGCGTGCAGGCGGACCTCGTCGCCGGTGCGGTAGAGCCGCGTTCCAGTGACGGGGTGGTCGACGAAGACCTCCCGCGTCAGGTCCGGCCGTCCGGCGTAGCCGCGGGCCAGCCCGGTACCGGAGAGGTACAGCTCGCCGGTGCTCCCGGGCTCGCACGGGTTCAGGTCCTGGTCCAGGACGTGCAGCTCCATGTGCCGCAGGGGTTCGCCGAGCGGCAGGAAGGTGCCGACCGACTCGACCCGGTGGGCCGCGGCCCAGATCGTCGCCTCGGTCGGGCCGTACAGGTTCCACAGGGCGCGGGCGTGCTCGTGCAGCCGCTCGGCGGTGGCGGGCGACAGGGCCTCGCCGCCGGAGAGGACGGTCAGCCCGGGGTGCGGGGTCCAGCCGGTCCCCAGCAGCAGGCGCCAGAGGCTCGGCGTGGCCTGGGCCACGGAGACCCCGCTCGCCACCTCGGCCAGCCGGTACGGGTCGGCCGCGGTCTCGCGGGAGGCGAGGACGACCGTCGCGCCGACGGTGAGCGGCAGCAGCAGCTCCAGGAGGGAGATATCGAAGGCGACCGTGGTGTGGGCGAGGACGGTGTCGTCCGCGGTGACGCCCAGACGGTCGCCGATGCCGGTGAGGAAGTCGGCGAGTGCCCCGTGACCGATCTCGACGCCCTTGGGGTCGCCGGTCGAGCCGCTGGTGAAGAGCGTGTACGCCAGGTCGTCGGCGGTCACGCGCGGGGGTACGGCCTGGGCCGCTCCGTCCGACTCGGGCACCTGCCGCGCGGAGCCCAGGGACGCGCCCAGTTCATGGGTGCGTGCGTCGGTGAGGAGGAGTTCGCAGCGCGAGACGTCCACGTACCGCCGCAGCCGGTCCACGGGGTAGCCCGGGTCCAGGGGCAGGAAGGACGCGCCGGCCCGCAGGATGCCGAGCATGGCGGGGAGCAGCGCGGTGTCGCGCTCCAGCAGGACGCCGACCACCGAGCCCGGCTCGATGCCCTCGTCGTGCAGGCGGGCCGCGACGGCGTCCGCCCAGCCGTCGAGAGCGGCGTAGTCGAGCGTGCGGTTCCCGGCGCGGACGGCGACGGCTCCGGGCCGCTCCGCGACCGCGGCGGCGAAGAGGTCCAGTGCGGTCGGGCCGCCGGTCCGCTCGCCGGACTTCCCGGCGGAGTCCTCGGTGGGCTCCCCGGGGAGGGCGGTGGCCTCGGCGGAGGAGGACCTCGCGGAGGGGGACTCGATGGAGCCGGAGGCGGCGGACCCGGCGGAGTCGGCGGACCGGCCGGAGACGGAGGAGTCGGCGGAGTCGGCGGACTCCGTCGGCGGCTCGTCTCCCTGGAGCAGCGTCGCCATCGCCAGGTCCTCGACGCGCTCGACGAAGTCCAGCGCCTCGTCCTCGCCCATGGCGGTCTCCCGCACGAAGATCGTGGGCGGGCCGTCGCTCAGGCACAGCAGGGCGATCTCGGTGTGGGGGTCGGCTGACGCCTCCTCACCGGGATCGCGTTCCAGCACCATGACGCGGGTGAAGCTCGGCTCGTCGGCGCCGAGCGGCCGTCCGGCCAGGCCGAGGCGGACCTCGAGGTCGCCGGTGTAGCCGTGGCGGGCGGCGGCCTCGTCGAGCCTGTCCCGCAGGGAGCGGGCGGTCCCGCCGTCGTAGCGGACGGGGAAGCGGGCGGCGGTCAGCCCGTGCGTGCGCTCCGCGAGGACGCGGGCGGCCGACGGGGACCAGGCGAAGTCGAAGACCTCGTCGCCGGCGCGCTCGGCGACGGCCGCGAGGAAGGCGCGGAAGACGTCGACGCTCTCCTCGCGTGAAGCGGGGACGTACGCCAACTCGTAGTGTCCGTAATGGGCGGTGGCCGCGGAGAAGTCGTCGGCGGCCAGCGGGACCGGCCGCACGTCCTCCAGACGGGCGCGCCACCACGGCTCGTGGGGGCGCAGGTGCTTCTGGGCGTCGGCGATGTCGGCCAGGCGGTCCTCCGAGACGGCCGGGAGGGCGGCGCCCGGGGCGATGCCGAGCCGCTGGGCGGCTGCCTGGCCACTGAGCGTGCTTCCGTCGACGGCCCGCCAGTCGCTGAGGACGAGGTCGGCGTCGGGGGCGGCCAGGGTGATGGCCGTGGTGGTGACGGACAGCACGGTGGTCGTGGTGCGGGTCTCGTCGCGCGGGATCAGCCGGGCCTGCCGGGTGTAGACGGCGCCCTGTTCGGTGACGAGGGCGGGCACACCGAGCGGGTTGGGGAAGGAGCCGTGGTCCAGGGCCCTGACGAGCCGTACGGCCTCGGCGGCGGTGGTGCCGGCGTGGATGACGCCGCCGCCCGCCATGCGCGCGGACCTGCGGTAGAAGCGGCGCTCGCGGCCGCTCGTGTCGAGGGTCTCGGGAAGGGTGCGCCCGGCGACGTGCGGGACGAGGTCGGCGAACAGCTCGATGCCCGTCTCGGCCGCCTCGTAGGTGAGGGAGAGCGCGGTGGCGTGGTCGCGGACCGGAAACCAGCGCTCCAGGAGCACGCCGCCGGCGTCGACGGCCTCGGTCATCAGGTGCCAGGTGGCCGCGTGCCGCGGGGCGCCCTCGTACAGGGCCCAGGCCGGGACGTGACTGCCGGAGTAGCGGGGCAGCGGGCCGTCATGGAAGTTGATCGCGGCGATCTTCGGCAGGTCGAGGACGGCTCCGGGCAGGATCCGGAAGTTGACCATGCTGAACAGGTAGTCGAACGGCCGCTCCGACAGGAGCGCCATGAGGTCGCCGGCCGGGTCGTGCACGGGGACGCCGTGGGCAGCGGCCCAGGCGACGACGGCGGGGTCGTGGCTGAGGACGCCCTCGATCGTCACACCGGCGTCGAGGAGCCGGGTGGCGCACTGGGTGAGGACGCGGGTGCCGCCGATGAGGTAGCAGTTGGCGTTGGCTTTCGTGCTCACCGCTCCGCCTTTCCGGGTTCGGCGGCCTCGCCGTTCACGGCGGCGGACGGGGCAGGGGCCTCGGAGGCGGTGGTGGTCCCGGCGCTCTCGGCCTCGGAGGCGGCGGTGGTCCCGGCGCTCTCGGCTTCGGAGGCGGCGGTGGTCCCGGCGCTCTCGGCCTCGGGGGCCTCGGCGGTTTCGCGCACGACCCAGGCGTCGATCTGGGCGACGACCTCCTCGTCGTAGGAGAGCTGACCCGGGGTCCACAGCGGGTTGGAGAGGCCGCGGTGGGTCCGCTCGCACATCTCCCAGTCCTCGTAGTTGGCCTTGTCCCACAGCGCGAAGACGTCCTCGTGCGAGAAGTCGCTCTTGGCGGTCTCGCTGGGGTGGAACAGCCAGAAGTGGCGGACGAAGCAGGTGCCGGGACTCTCCGGCCAGACCCACTGCATCATCACGTAGTCGGCCGTGAACCCGAAGAGCAGGTTGGGCAGGATGGTGATCCAGTTGATCTTCTGGAGGTCGCCCTCCGGGACGTTCGGCATGGGCGTGCGGGCGCTGCGCCCCGACACGGAGACGGAGTTGTAGCCGGTACGGATCGACTGCCAGGCGCCGACGATGTCGCCCCGGAGGCCGTAGGTGCCCGCGTCGTCGAAGTCGGTGATGCGGTGCAGGTCCTTGTGGGCGGTCGGGAAGTGGAGGCTCTCGTTGACGTTGTGCGCGACGAGCTTCCAGTTCGAGGCGACCGGGTAGTCCTTGGCCTCGACGCACTCCAGATCGGTGAGGTCGTAGGCCTTGGCGAACTCGCCGAACTCGCCCAGCGACTCGTCGAGGTCCGGAGCGTCGTCGGAGAGGGCCACGAAGACGACACCGAAGCGGACCTCGGTCCGCACGGGCAGCAGACCGTTCTTCTCCTTGTCGAAGAAGTGGTCCATGTAGGTGCCGTTGAGGCTCTTGAGCTTTCCGTTCCGGTCGTAGACCCAGCAGTGGTAGAGGCAGACGAGGCTCTGGCGCTTGCCGGTGGCCTCCTCGACGAGCTTGTAGCCGCGGTGCCGGCAGTAGTTGTGGTAGCCCTGGATCCCGTTGTCACCGTGGATGAGCAGAATGGACCCGGAACCGATGTTGAGGGTGCTGTAGGCGCCCTTCTCCTTCAGGCGGGAGACGTGGTCGACCGGCAGCCAGCGCCGGCCGTAGATGCGGGACATCTCCCTGCGGAACTGCTCCTCGCCCGTGTAGAACTCGTGCGACCTGCCGATGCCGCCGGTCTCGAAGTAGGGCCTGTCCTCATCCTGCTCACTGATGAGGTCGAACATGCTGGACGCGCGCGTCATCTGCGGGACTCCCTCGAAGGCGAAGCACATGGAGTGGTGCCGTGCCGGCGCTGCCGTGGCCCGGGGCCTGTTCGGACAGGCCGCACCGGGCCACGTGCGCGCCTGGACGGCGGGTGGCTGGGGTGCTGCTGGAGAAGGGGAAAGAACTGTGATCGTCCGGGCGGGACTGCTCGTCCGGGCGGGCCCGGCGCGCCGGCGCAAGAGGACGCACCGGGCATCGGTGTCCCCCGTGGTCTTCGGGGGACACCGATGCCCGAGCGGTCACCCGTCACGGAACGCCGAGGGTCCGTGCGGCCGGGAGATACCGACCGGAACGGGTGTCCGTCGCGGACAGGGATGCGCGGTGAGTGACGAGGCTGGCGCGCATGGGTACGTGAGCCACCGCCGCGAGTGTAGGCAGAGGCGCACCCGGCACTCGACGGAGAGGCGCTGATCCGGAATCCGGAATCCGCGATCCGCGATCGGAGGTTCCCCAAGGAGCGGGATCCGGGATTCCCGGGGAGCGGGATCCAGGGTTCCCGGGGAGCGGGATCCGGGATTCCTTGGGGGCCGTCCGGAGGGCGCGGCGGCAGACGGCGGGCCGTGGTCAGCCGGCGGGGTCGTAGATCCGCTCGGCCTCCGGCACGCCGGCGGCGTCGTAGAGCCGCTCCAGGGCGTCCGGCGCGTAGATCTCGTAGTCCGGGACGATGCCGCCGATCAGGCCCAGCATCTTGTCGGTCCACTCCTGGGACTTGCTCATCGCGCTCATCGTCGCCTTGAAGAACGGCGGCAGCTCGGTGAGTTCACCCAGCGTCGTCGTGAAGTCGTAGACGCCGGCGCTCTCCTCGTCGCGGAGCTTGTTGTACTCGGCCAGCGCCTCCTCCATGGGGCGCTCGCCCGCAAGGCCCTGATGGATCCGCTCGGCGAGGAGCTCACCGTGCAGGAAGGAGTCCGTGATGCCCCAGCCGGTGTAGGGGTCCTTGTGGTAGCCGGCGTCACCGACCAGCGCCCAGCCCGGGCCGTACGCGCGGCGGTAGTAGTTGTCCGGGTAGCGCATGGGGCGGAAGTCCTCCACGCGCCGGCCCTGGTCGCGCAGCTGCTCGCCCATCTCCGGGGAGACATCGTCGATCACGGCCTGGAAGTTGGCCTCGACGTCCTGGCGGAACTCCTTGAGGTGGCGCTTGGCACCGATGATGGCGACCATGTTGACGTCGCCGTTGGTCGGCCAGGTGCCGAACCACTTCTCGTTGAAGCCGTTCTTGTGGTGCAGGCCCCACGACTCGAGGCCGCTGTAGTACGAGTAGTAGACGAACCCGGCGGCGGGGCGCACGTTGTACAGCTCGGCCCCCACCTTCTTGGCCACGGTGGAGTGGAAGCCGTCGGCACCCACGACGATCGTCGCGCTGAACTCGTGTTCCGGGCCGTCTCCTTCGCGGCCACGGATGCCCGTGACGCGTCCGTCGGAGACCACCACGTCGGTCACGGTGAATCCCTCGACGACCTCGGCGCCGGCCCGGCGGGCGGCGTTGACGAGTATCTCGTCCAGCACGGTGCGACGCGGGCAGTAGACGGCGTCGACGCCGTCGACGGGCTCCGCGAAGCCGTTGAGCTCGATGCCCCGGTAGGAGTAGTGCATCTTGCGGAGCGCGGGCGTCTTGGCGGCGATGATCTCGTCGAGCAGACCCCACTCCTTGAGGCGCAGCAGGCCCGCCTGGTGGATGTAGTGGGTCGACACCGTGTCACTGGGGAAGGAGGCCCGGTCCACTACGAGGACCCGGTGGCCCTGGCGGGCCAGATGCATGGCGAGAGGCGATCCTGCGCACCGGCCACCCACAACGATGACGTCATACATAGATTTCCCCTGCTTGGTCGACTTAACGGCCCGAAGCTCGGTCTGGTCAGAACGCGAGCGCGAAACGGAGGCTATGCAAGGGGTAGATCCAGGTCAAGCACGCACCACGGGAAGGTAATGCAGGAGGGGTGGTATTCAGTCGGCGGAATTCAACGCTCCACGCAATTATGGCCCACCATGGGCGATTTGACCGAAGCAAATGAGCCGAAAATCAAGTCTCTAAAACACCCCAAGGAAGGGTAAAGAAGAAGCCATTCCGCTTATGCCCATAAGAAGATGTCCGTTGCAATGGTTTCAATCTGCACAACTATTGCGGCGAGGCTTCGGTCAGCGGCGTCCTAAACCTCCGGCGGCCCGGTCACATGATCGATCGAACCGATCCGTGGTCCAGGGGAGCCGCGCCCCCGAGGGCGGTACCGACCGCTGTCCGTCAGTACCGCCGAGGTCGGGAGATGAGGGCGCGGCCGACGCCGGTTCCGTACCGTCAGGAGATGGTGATGAACCGGGCGATGCTCGGCACTCCCTGCGCGTCGAGGGCGAAGAGCATGTAGGTGCCCGGCAGGACCACGCCCCTGTCGGCCGGGATGGACACCGTGTACGTGCCGGTCCCCGTGGCGGTGGAGACCAGCGGCACCCGCCGCTGGTCGTTGTCCGTGGAGTGGGTCGCGGCCGCGGCCCGCATCAGGACGAAGGAGGCCACCGGCCCCTGGGTGGAGACGGTGAGCGAGCTGCCGACCGCGGCTCGGGGCGGCACGTCGCCGGTGATGACCGGACGCGGCTTGGGCGAGCCGTCCGCGTTGAGCAGGTACGGCGGCGTGAACACGGCCCCGTCGGAGTGGTTGGTGGCGCAGTCTCCACAGAGGCCGCCGCCGCCGGAGAAGATCCGCCCGTCGGGCAGCAGGTTCGCCACGCTGTGGTAGTTGCGCGGGATGGCCATGCTGGCGAGCGGGGTGAAGGTCCCCGTCGCGGGGTTCCACAGCTCGGGGGTCAGCACGGACGTGGCGTCGCTGAACGGCACGGGGTAGGCCTGCCCGCCGAACACGGCGACCTTGCCGTCGGGCAGGACGACGCTGTTGCCGAAGCCGCGGGCGTGGCCCATGTCGCCCGTGCGCGCGGCCTGCACCTGGTCGCCGTCGACGCTCACCGTGTACGCGCGCCGGGTGGCAGGTGTGTTCTCGTACGCGGGCGAGCCGCCCAGGGTGAGCAGCTTGCCGATGTCGTACGCGACGGCGTTGCCGGTCATGGCGTCCTGGCTGTCGGCCCGGTTGCCGGCGGAGGTGATGCTGCCGTTCCCGTCGGTCGTGATCCAGTTCATCTGCTTGCTCGGGCCCGCCTGGAGCACCCTTCCGCCCGAGGTCGCGTACAGCCACATGTGGTTGTCCGCGCGGTAGGGGCCGCCGGGGTCGGCGGTCAGCGCGGGCGCGGCGGGGACGCCGGGGAGCCTGCGCCAGGTGCCGGTGTCGGGGGACCAGACCTCGCCGGACTTGTCGCCCGAGGCCCCGCTCCAGGACCCGCCGAGGACGAAGGCCTCGCCGGTGGAGAGCAGGGTCATGGCCTGGTAGCCGCGGGGGATGTTCATGCGGGCGGTCGTCGACCAGGAGTCGGTGGCGGGGTCGTAGATGCTGGCCTTGTCCGCGTTGCTGCCGCCGGTGACGAGCACCCGGCCGTCGGCGAGCATCGCTATGCCCGGACAGAACATGTCGTGTCCGGTGTTGTCGATGCGGCGCTGGGTGACCTTGCCCGTCTTCAGGTCCAGGATGGCGGTCTGGGTGTAGCCGCTGCTGCCGCCGAAGCGGTCGAGCGCGTACGCCGACCAGGCCAGCAGCTTGTCGCCGGGCAGGACGGCGGTGGCCACCGGCACCAGCGGAAAGCCCGTGATCCGGCCCCAGGATCCGTGGGCGGCGGGGTTGGCCGGTCCGCTCAGGCGTATCTCGGCGGCCGAGGTCCAGGGACCGCGCTTCCCGGCCTCGCCGGTCACGGTCAGGCGTATGTAGCGAGCGTTCACGTTGCGGGTGAAGGTGGCGGTCTTGACGGTGTCGTCGTCGGGCCAGGTGCCCGTGGCGACCGGTGTCCCGAAGGCGGTGCCGTCGGTGCTGGTGGTGATGGTGTACGCGCCCGCGCGCCCGTTGACGCCGTCCTTGCGGGGTTGGTAGATCAGGGCGGAGACGGCGGCGGTGCGGTGCATGTCGACGGTGATGCTGTGGGGCAGCGGGGCCGCGGTTCCGGACCACCTGCTGTGCCAGAGGGTGGCGGCGTCGTTGTCGAGGACGTTGGCCGCGCGGCCGTTCTCCTTGGCGGTCTCCTCGTCGCTCGCGACGGCGGTCCATCCGGTGCGGGGCAGGTCGACCGTGGCGGCCGGGGTACCGGGGTCGCCGAGCAGGTTGAGCTCCGCAGCGGAGGTCCACGGGCCGCGCCGACCGGCCTCGGTGACGGCGGTGAGTCGGACGAACCGGGCGCCCTGCGGGGCGAAGGCGAGGGTCTTGGCGCTGCCGTCGTCGGCGAGGGTGCCGGTGGCGACCGGACTCCCCCAGTTCCGGCCGTCGGTGCTCACGCTGATGCTGTACTCGCCGACCCGCCCGTTGATCCCGACGTTACGGGGCTGGTAGACGAGCGCCGAGACCACCGTGGTGCGGTGCATGTCGACGGTGATGCTGTGCGGCAGTGGGGCCGCTGTACCGGACCACCTGCTGTGCCAGAGCGTGGCGGCGTCGTTGTCGAGGACGTTGGCCGCGCGGCCGTTCTCCTTGGCCGTCTCCTCGTCGCTCGCGACGGCGGTCCATCCGGTCCGGTCGAGCACGGGAGCCGTCGGCTCCATGGCGTTCGCCGGTGCCACGCCATGGTGCGGCGACTGCTTCGCCGGCTGCTGCTCGAAGGGACCCGGCGTCGGCCGTGGCGGGGGTGTGCGGCCGCCCGGCCCGGCGGTCGCCACTCCAAGCCAGGGGGTGAACCCGACGAGCAGCGATCCGAGGGCGAGGGCGATGAGGAGGGGGGAACGGCGCAATGCTCCGACAAGGGCTCTGACACGACTGGGCTGCAATCGGGCCTCCTGGGCGAACTGTGAACGCTGCGGCCTTCAGAACATAGGGCAGAACAGCACAACTCGACTATGAAAACCAGGAGTTGCTCCATGCGAACTGTTCCGAACCGACGCGAGGAGGCGATCGCGTACGTGGGCGCGGGCGCGGGCGCGGCAAGACCCCCGAACAGCGAGACGGGCGTCCCCGCGTGCGAGCAGTGCCCCGGCCGTCCCCTGGGTGACCCCGGGGTGTCGGGCATCCGAGAGGTGACGGTGCACGACGTCCGCGACCCCGACGTGCTTCTCCGACGCCTCAAGCGGCCCACCGACTGCTGCGCGACCGGACCGTCCCGGGAGCGGAAGAGACTCACCCCTCCTGACGCCGGTCCCTCGTGTCGGCGGCGGCGCGCCGGCCGAGTGACGCCTCCTCGACGCGGCCCCCCGTGCCGAGCAGACCGGTCTGCTCGAAACCGTGCTCCGCCATGAGGCGCGGTAGCTCGCGCCGGGAGAGGAGGTCGACTGCCATGGGGAAGACGGGGCGTCCCAACTGGGCGAGTCGGAGCCATGGCGGGGCGTAGACGGCTGCGGAACGCCGTTCCACCCCGCGGGCGATCCGGGCGGACACCTGGGCGACCGGATAGACGCGGCGGGCAGGTGCGGGCATGTGACCACGCAGTTCCCGGAGCACCGCGTGGTGTTCGACGTCGCGGATCATGTCGGTATCGGTCCAGTGGAGGTAGGCGACGCCGACGCCCACGCCCACGTGTGCCACTTCGGCGCGAAGCGACCGAGCGAAGGCCTCTGCGCCTGCCTTGGACGCGCAGTAGGCACTCATCATCGGGGCCGCCCCGAAGGCCGCCGTCGAGGCGATCTGCAGGAAGTAGCCGCGGGTGGCGCGCAGGCCGGACAGGAAGGAACGCGCGGTGACCGCGCTTCCGACGAGGTTGACTTCCACGACGCGGCGCCAGGTCTGCGGGTCGGATGTCTCGAAGGGTCCTCCTTCGGCGACCCCGGCGTTGGCGATGACGACCGATGGAGCACCCAGGTGCCGCCGCACGTTCTCGGCGGCGAAGCCCATCGCGGGATCGTCGGTCACATCGACCTCGACGACGTGGGCCGGCGTTCGGAGCGTTTCGGCCACTGATTCCAGGGCCGACGCCTCTCTTCCCAGAAGGGCGACGGACATCCCGCGATCGGAGAGCTGACGGGCCAGGCCGGCGCCGAGGCCGCGGGCCGCCCCCGTCACCACGGCGACGCGTCCCTCCAGGTTCCAGGAGCCCTTCATGACAACCTCCCTTGTGAACAGGCGTGAAGTCGCAGTACTTCGGTGAGGGGGAAGCCCCCCGGTCGTCGACCGTCAGCCGCGGTCGGGGCCGCCGCGCCGAGCGCGTGCCTCATCGTGCGCCGGCAGGGAGGCCGTGGCCGGAGGCGTCGAGTCCCGCGGGTCACCGTCTCGGACGCGTGCTTCTTCGGCCGCCTCCCGTGGATGGCGCGTGCGCCAGTACGGGTTGTCGTGTGACAGCTTGCTGGACACCCGTCCGTACATGCCGAACGTGATGATGAGCAGGCCCATCACGAAGCTGAAGACCACGTTGGTCATGCCGAAGTCGAGGAAGTTCGCCGCGCGGTCGAGTACGAACAGGTGGTAGAAGCCGCTGAGCAGGAAGAGGCCGCCCACCAGCATGTTCAAGGTCGAGGCGAAGTTGCCGCCCACCACCGCGCCTGCCAGAAGGCTGAGACCCGCCACGACCGAGATCACGCTGAGCGAGGTGTTGCTCGTCATGCCCGCGATGCGGTCGCCCGAGGTGTCGAACGAGCTCAGGGCGCTCGCGAAGCCCAGCCCACCGAAGACGAGCAGGATGCAGCCGCACAGAGCGGCGCCCGCTCTGTACACCGTGGCCAGGTGGTGATCCATCGGAAGTTCGTCCTGGAGTTTCACGGCCTTCCTCCAGAGTCGTCGCGGGTGGCTTGCTACACGCCTCACGAGTTCTTCCGGCCGCAGCGGGATCCGGATGCACGAGGCGCGGCCAGGAGCTCGTCTCGTTCGGCCTCTGAGGCCGCTGGAGGTGCCGGGGGCGAGGTACGCACGGCATCGCCCTCGTCGGTGGACCGCCCTCTGACTCGGAGGCGGGGCGCGGTGGAATGCGAGGACTCGGCCCGCCTTCACACCGGTCGTGCGGGAGGCCATCGGCCCACCGCCTGGTGAGGTTGTTCATCCGCCAGCCGGCACACCACGTCGAGGGCATCCCTCAGCCCGGACGGACTCGACGACACCGCCGGGGAGACCGTCTTGCCGAGCCAGCCGGGCCCTGCCAGAAGGACATGAGGAGCCGTCCGGGCACCCCGGACGCCGAACGCCGTGTCGGCGACCCGACCGGCGAGCGACGCGTCCGCGGCGCAGCCGGTCTGCGACCAGAGAACGACAGCCGCCGGGCCGATCCGCCTCACCGCGGCGTCGAGTGCATCCGATGGAACAGCCGCACCGAGCATCCGGACGAGCTGTCCCCTCTCGGTCAAGCCGGCGGCAAGCGCCTCCAGGGGCAGCGTGTGGCGCTCCCCGGGAACACAGGCCAGTACGACGGGGGAAGCCGAGCCGCTCGTGGCCACTCTCCTCACGGCCGCCCGCCGCAGCGCGGCGGACACCTGCCAGGAGAACAGGTGCTCCACCTCCACGAAGCGATCGTCGGAGGAGGCCCACTTACGACCCAGGGCCCGCAGCGTAGGAGCGATGGCTCCTTCCCATGCGTCGACCAGCCCGTGCTCGGCCAGGATCCGCTGCAGCGAAACCTCCATGGCCAGGGCGTCCAGGCGCATCGCAGCCCGGGCCAGGCCTCGACGCTCCTGTCCGACGGCATCCAGCGGCATCCCGCTCCCCGCCCTCCCGCGGCGGGTCTCGGACTCCGCCAGGTGCATCCCCGATGCCGTCGGATCCGACGTCTGAAGGTCCAGGAACTCCGCGGGCTCCCGAGCGGAGACCGCGGCCGCCTCGGAGCGCACGAGCAGTGCGGCGTGCGCCGCCTCGGCGGGAGGGACGCCCGTGGCCGTCAGGCGGCACATCTCCTGGAGCATGGCCACGTCCGCCTGGCTCCACCGCCGATGACGTCCGTCCGCACGCTGGGCAGGTCCGATTCCGTAGCGATGATCCCAGGAACGCACCGTCGCCGGCGAGACTCCGAGGAGACGTGCCACGGCACCCGTGGTGATCCGCTGGGTCGTACCGGACATTCCATTCACCGTCTCGACTCGGAACAGCAGGAATGATGAGCGGGGTCGTCATGCCGGCCCGGGAAGGCGCGCGAGAGCGCGTCCGACCCGGTCACGTCCGCTCCGTGGCCGTCGGCCGTACCCGCTTCCGCCCGGCAGACGGCGCATCATCCGGTCAAAGGCCACGCAGCACCTGACGGAGGCGACATCGATGCTTCCGAGAAGGCGGCGCAGTCGGATGCACGGAGGTGCGGACGGATGGCCCGAGCCGGAGTCCAGTCATCCTGTTCTTGGGAAAATCACCGTTCACCCCATCCGTCGGCAGGGTCCGAGGCGAAGAGTCAGGTGAGAGGACAACCGATCCACGGTGTGGCCCGCTCGGCGGCCGCCCAGTGGGAGGAGAGTTCCATGAACGTGCTGCTCATCCGGCACCAAGCGTCCGCCGCACTTGCTGCCGCCGCCCTCGCGGTCTCGCTCGGGGCGCTGACGCCCCAGGCCTGGGCTGACGAAGGCGACGGCCGGTTCGGCCCAGGCTGCGCGTCGGTCCCGAAGGAAGGTCCCGGATCGTTCGAGGACATGGCACGAGACCCGGTCGCGACTGCGGCCGCAAGCAATCCCGCCCTGTCGACACTGGTCACCGCGGTGAAGCAGGCCGGCCTCGTCGACACCCTGAACAACGCGAAGGACATCACGGTCTTCGCACCGACCAACGAGGCCTTCGCGAAGATCCCGAAGGCAGACCTCGACAAGGTACTCGCGGACAAGGCCGCACTCACCGAGATCCTCACGTATCACGTGGTGGACGAACCGGTGGACAAGGCCGACCTGGCGGACGGGTCCTTCAAGACCTTGGAGGGCGGCACGCTGACCACCACAGGTTCCGGCGACGCGTACAAGGTGAACGACACCGCGGCCATCGTCTGCGGTGACGTGCGGACCTCGAACGCGACCGTGCACATCATCGACACCGTGCTGATGCCGAAGTGAGGGAGAACGCCAGGCCGCGACCCAGCCCACGGGCGGGTCCGGCATGGAGGGTTCTCGCCCCTGCTGCGACCGCGGATTCCGCGCCCGCGGTCGCACCGGGGCATCCCCGGAACGGCTCCGTCCATGGAGTCGCGGAAGAACGCGAGGTGTCCCGAGGGCACAAGCCCGCGAACACCCCGCGGGTCAGCGAGGACGAGACGACGAGGACGAGACGAGGGGTCCCTGTGCGGTCCGACGAAACCAGCCTTCACGCCTACCTCAGCTACACGGACGCCGCCGCCGCCATCGACTGGCTCGAGTCGGTCGGCTTCGTCACCACGGTTCGGCAGGACGACGACGCGGGACGTGTCATCCATGCCGAACTCCGCTTCGGACAAGCCGTCATCATGCTGGCCAGTGCCGATGAACCGTACGCCGTGCCGCCCTTGGCGGGTGTCTCCACCGGAAGCGGACTCTATCTCGCGACCCCTTCCGTGGACGAACTCCACGACCGGGCAGTACGGTCCGGCGGAACATCCGTCATCGCTCCCGAGGACACCGCCTGGGGAAGCCGACGAGCCCGGGTACTCGACCCCGAGGGGCGGGAGTGGAGCTTCGGCACCCACAGGCCAGGGGGCGACGGATCCGACTGACGGCCTTCCGTGGAGACCGCGTGACCGCGTCCGCTCACTGAAGGCCGCGCCCGTCTGCCGATGCCGTGGATCAGACCGACTCCGGCCCCGGGATGCCGAGCGGACCACTCGGCGTCCCGCTACCGGCCCCACCGCACTCCGCCACGACCGGTCGCGCGCCCGGTACCCGGCGATGAGACGATGGGGCGGAGAGACCTAAGGCGGGTGGTCGCATGACCGCGTCCGCACGGACGCATCCGGACCGGGGGCTCTTCTCCTCACGTGACCGCGCCGTGATCGCGGCCGCCGCCATCTCCATGCTCCTCGTCCAGATGGACTGGTTCGCACTGAACCTCATGCTCCCCGTCATCGCCGACGACTTCGCCACGCCCACCACTGACCTCCAATGGCTGGTCAGCGGCTACATGCTGGCGCTCGGCGCCCTCATGATCACAGGGGGACGCGCCGCGGACCTGTTCGGTCGGCGGCGCGTTCTCGTCACGGGGCTACTGGGCTTCGGCGTCGTGTCCGTCGTGTGCGCCGCCGCCCAGAACACCGCTTGGCTCACCATCGGCCGTGTCGTCCAGGGAGGCACGGCAGCCCTGATCTTCCCCGTGGCCGTCGCGGTGGTCACCGCCTACTTCCGCGATGCCCGCCAAGGCCGTGCCGTGGCCACCGTCCTCGCCTTCAGCGCCATCGGCACCGCCTTGGGTCCCTTCGTCGGAGGCGCCTTCGCCGAACACGTCAGCTGGCGCGCGGTGTTCTTGCTCAACGTCCCCTTCTGCCTCGCCGCCGCCGTCCTCACCCTGCGCTGCGTCACCGAGACCCGGGACGAGGACGCCGGCCGGGGCCTGGACATCCCAGGAGTCCTGGTACTCGCGGCCGGGGTGAGCGCGGTCATGATCGGGATCGACCAGGGTGAGAACTGGGGCTGGGGCTCGGCCGGCACCCTGGCCTGTCTGGTGGGCGGCGCGGCCCTCCTGGCCGCGTTCGGCCGCCTGGAGCGGCGTACCACCGAACCCCTGCTGGCGCGCGACAGCCCCCGACCGGGCCGCCCGCCAGGCGGCCGACGCCCGCCTCGCAGCCCGGATACGGGCCGTGCATGAGGAGTCGGATGGCACCTGCGGCGTTCCCAGGATCACCGCCGAGCTCCGCGCGGACGGCGAGCGTGTCAGCCACAAGCGGACCGCCCGCGTGATGCGAAGCATCAGTCCGCAAGGAGTGCGGCTGCGTCGCAGACAACCGCACCACGATCCCGGACGCAGCGGCCGCGAAGACCCCCGACCTGATCAAACGGGACTTCACGGCCGACACGGTGAACAGCAAGTACGTCGGGTGACATCACGTATCTCCCTTTGGAAGGAGGGACGTTCTTGCATCTGGCCACCGTCATCGACCTCGCCTCACGGCGTCTGGCCGGCTAGGCACTCGCGGAGCACATGCGAACCGAGCTCGTCACCGACGCCCTGGCCGCCGCCCAGCGGACCCGTGGCAGCCTCGCCGGAGCGATCATGCACACCGGCCGCGGCGCGCAATACGTGAGCCGGGCATTCACACAAGCCTGCAGGTCAGCAGGGGTGGTCCAGAGCATGGGCACGGTCGGGTCCAGCGCGGACAACGCACTCGCCGAGTCCTTCAACGCCACTTTCAAACGCGAAACACTCCAAGGCAGAAAAGCCTGGCCCAGCGAGCGCGAAGCCCGCCTCGACGCATTCCGGTGGCTCCACCGCTACAACACCCGACAGTGATGATTGCTGTGGCACCGCCCGCGAGTCTGACTCGTCACCCGGCCGTCGCTTCGGCTGTCCTTGCGGCGAACCGTCGGCTCGCCGGGCGGTGCCGCCTGGCGCGTGGCCGGTCGGGCTTCTGTGACTTCATAGCGCCTCTGTGTGTCAAGCGGCTTGGGCGAGGTGGGTTCGTTGGTCTCGTTTCATGATCCGGTAGACCACGTTGGACAGGCGTCGCTTGAGGGCCCTGCGGGCTTCCGAAGGCGTCTTTCCCTCGCTGATCTTGCGGAGGTAGTAGTCCTGCCCGCGCCCGCCGTCGCGGATCTGGCAGACGGCGATGGTGTGCAGGACCGAGTTCAGCGCGCGGTTGCCGCCGGTGTTGAGCCGGTGGCGGACGTTGTTGCCGCTGGAGGCGTCAAGGGGTGCACTGCCGGTGTAGCTGGCGAAGTGGTGCTCGGTGGGGAACCGGCTGACGTCCCCGATGTGGCCGATGACCTTCGCGGCCAGCACGGTCCCTAGGCCCGGCAGCGTGGTCAGCGTGGTGCGGGTGGCGGCGACGGCCTCGCGCATTTCGGCTTCGTTGTCCTTGACCTGCCGGTCCAGTCTGCGCAGGTCGGCCAGCAGGTCACGGGCTATGTCACGGCGGCAGTTGTCGGTGGCCGTGACCGGCCGGATGCCCTTCATCAGGGCGGCAGCCTTATCGGCCGACAGGCCGGTGGGTGCTCCGCCGGGCAGGAGATCGCGCAGGACGGCGTGGAGCCGGTTGAGGACGCGGGTGCGCTCGTGGACCAGGTCGTCGCGCCGCTCGGTGAGCAGCCGCAGGATCGTGGTCTGGTCTTCCTGGACCACGGGTCGCAGGTCATGGCGGAAGAGGGCGACCTGGGCGACGTGCAGGGCGTCCTTGGCATCGGTCTTGCGGTCTCCGCCGGTAGCCAGCAGCCGGGCCCGGGCCGAAAGGGTGGAGGGCACGTCGACCACGTTCTCGCCCGCGGCGGCCAGCTGCTGGGCGAGCGAGCGGCCCAGACCGCCAGCACCCTCGACCGCGAAACGACGGTCGGGCCACTGCTGGCACCAGCGCATCAGCTGGCGGAAGGTCCCGGCGTTGACGGCGAACCGGCGCTGGGCCACCTGGTGGCCTGCGGCGTCGACGGCGACGGCGGTGTGGGACGACTTGTGGGGATCGACACCGATCAGGATCACAGGCTGCTGCCCTCGCACTCGAAGAGACAGGAAGGGGAGTGCGGCGGGCACCCTGACTTGAAGTCACAACGTCACCTTCACGCCTCTGTCGAGCCACACCGCGCGGGTGTCGGCCGGCGGCGGCACGCTATCAGTGAGCCAGCCCGAGGGCGGCAAGGAGCACTGCGGGCCCATGCCGACCGACACCCTGGACGCTACGGCTGCAGACCGAGCATCTGGGCTCGATTCAACAAGTCAGGAGCCCGGCCAAAGGTCCCATCACTGTCTTGTCCGTCGGCCCGACCGGCTCGCGCCCTCCCACCAGTGAGCGTTGGAAGGGCACACGAACCAGCATGGCAGACGAGATAGCGGTGGTCGCCGGGATCGACACCCACACCGATTTCCACCAGGCCGCGGCCATCGACGGCATCGGCCGGCACCTCGCAACCGAGCAGTTCGAGACGACCCCAAGGGGCTATCAGCGGCTGCTGGACTGGCTCCGCTCGCACGGCGAGGTCCTGGCTGTCGGGATCGAGGGAACCGGCGCCTATGGCGCCGAAATCGCCCGGTTCCTCACAACTCGCGAGGTCACCGTCGTGGAAGTCGACCGCCCCGACCGCAAGGCGAGGCGGGACAACGGCAAGTCCGACCCCATCGATGCCTACGCGGCGGCGACCGCGGTCCTGTCCGGCCGTGCCGACGGGACACCGAAGACGCGGAACGGCATCGTGGAGGCAATCCGAGCCCTGCGCGTCGTGCGCAAGAGCGCGGTCAAGGCCCGCACGCAGACCATGAACCAGATCCGCACCCTCATCGTCACCGCACCCTCCACAGTGCGGGACAGGCTGAGAGGACTGACGGCACTCGAGCTGATCGACACCCTGACCCGCTCCCGTCCCACCGGTGAACTCAACGATCCTGCCTACGCGGTCAGGGTCGCCCTGCGGCGCCTCGCCCGCCGACACCAGGCACTCAGTGAAGAGATCAAAGACGCGGACAAAGAGATCGGACCGCTCGTCACCCGAGCCGCCCCCAGGCTTGTCGCCTTGCCCGGAGTCGGGCCGGAGACAGCCGGCCAGCTCCTGATGAGTGCTGGCGACAACCCTGATCGGCTTCACTCCGAGGCTTCATTCGCGCATCTGTGCGGGTCCGCTCCGGTTCAGGCCTCATCCGGCCGGACCCACCGCCACCGCCTCAACCGCGGCGGCGACCGCGCGGCGAACAACGCACTCCACACCATCGTGCTGGTCCGCATGACATACGACCAGCGCACCCGCGACTACGTCACCCGACGCACCGCCCAGGGAATGTCCAAGAAGGACATCATCCGGTGCCTCAAACCGTTCGTCGCCCGCGAGATCTACCGCCACCTACCCCACGTGACCACCACAGCCCAACCGCTCCCACAGACCGCTTGACCATCTATAGGAGCTTCGCCGTCACTCCCGCCTCGGACACCGCAGCCCCATCGCCTACGAGACAGCAGCCACAACAACATCAACTACGCTGGCCCAAGCCGCATAACCCGTTTCCAGGATTCGGGGTCAAGGCCCGGGGTTCCGTGTCGAGACTGCTGGTACTTGAGCTTACGTCGGATCAGAAGAGTGCTGTCGGGGAACTGCTGCGGCGGCGGGATCTGGCGTCGATTACGCGGATGAGAGCCGAGTGCGTGCGTCTGTCGGGGCAGGGGCGGACACCGGCGGAGATCGCCGGCATCGTGGCAGTGCACCCTGTCACAGTGCGCGGAGCGCTTTGCCGATATGCCGCCGGCGGGCTGCCGGCCTTGGCAGATGCGCCCCGCTCTGGCAGGCCGCCGAAAGTCACCCGGGGCGACCTGGACGCGCTCGAGGGAGTGCTCGACGAGTCCGCCGAGAGTGGCGGCCTGTCGTGGACCCTGCCCCGGATGGCGGCCTGACTGGAGTGCGAACGGGGTGTGCGGATCCATTCGGCACGGTTGTCTGTGCTGCTCAGGCAGGACGGCTACCGACACAAACGGACGCGTACCATCATCGGCACCGGCCCTCCGCCATCGGCACGCTGGTCGAGCGCAGTACGCGGTTCACCATGCTGCTGCACCTGCCCCGGATGGAAGGCTTCGGCACCGAACCACGCACCAAGAACGGGCCCGCGCTGGCCGGCCGCGGCGCCGAGGCCGTGAAAGACGCGATCACCGCCACCATCACGACCCTGCCCGAGCAACTACGCAGGTCACTGACGTGGGACCGGGGCACGGAACTGGCTCAACACGCTCAGCTTCGCGTCGATGCCGGCCTCCAGGTCTACTTCGCCGACCCCCACAGTCCCTGGCAGCGGGGCACCAACGAGAACACGAACGGTCTGCTGCGGCAGTACTTTCCGAAGGGGACAGACCTCTCACGCCGGGGCACCGCCGGGCTCCGGGCCGTCGCCTTCACCCTCAACAACAGACCCCGCAAGACCCTCGGCTGGAAGACCCCCGCCGAAGCCCTCAACGAGCACCTACTATCCCTCCAAGAAACCGGTGTTGCGACGACCGGTTGAGTCCAAGCAATACACCAGCCGCGAACTCGCCACCCCCGCCGCACAGTTCGACGTCCGTCTGCCAGTGGGACGGACCGGTCAGTGCTGGGACAACGCCCTGGCAGAGTCGTTCTTCTCCGCTCTGAAGAACGAACTCGACGACAGCCGTCCCTGGCCCAGCAGGGCCGCCGCCCGCACCGCGACATTCGAGTGGATCGAGAGCTGGTACAACTTGCACCGGCTCCACAGCAGCCTCGGCTACCGCAGCCCCGCCGAATACGAGACCGCCCTCGCGGCGTGACCACCACACCAAAGGTGTCCGTCAAAGCGGAACAAGCTCACCTCCGGCTTGCGACCGGTGCTGGCGCGGTGGACGTCACCCTGAACCACAGCAGCGAGTTCAGCGCCTCGCGCCCCTACTGCGGACAGGCGTGGGTGACCTCAACGGCCACCCGCCGCCACCGCCCGCCACCCCGGTCCTGATCCTGCGCAGCCACCCCGAACAGCGGGCCCCGCACCGCAAGGGCACTGCTGCGGGCCGCCGCGTCACGGGCGTCGGCCTGCACCGGGACCCTCACCGCCACCGGCCAGCCGGCAGGTCCCGCACCTTCTTCGCTCATACCCCCACCGTGGCGGGCCCGTGCGTCTGCATCACAGTTCCACCAGACCGTCCACCGATACCAGCGACGTCCATGCGAGCGGGCTCCGGGCAAACCCAGGCACCGCTACCGGCCCGTTCCAGCCATCCCGTCTCCTGAAGGCGGTGCGTCCTGCGCTGCGGACACCAGCGGACTGGAGTGCCGCCTCACCCGGCCTGCCGGGCAGGACCTGGCCGGCAGGGGCTGGCCGGCGGTTTCCGGGAGCCTGTATCCGTACTTCCCGCCGCCCGGCTCTGGCGCGGCACACTCCGGGAGCCCTGCCGTACGGGCGGATCAGATCCAGGGGCCGGGAACGGGCCGGAAGGGTCAGACCGCACCCCGGCCGAGCGGCCTGTCCAGCCAGCCGGTGAACTCGCTGACCGTTTCGGCAGCCTCGGTCTCATCCCGGGTGAGGAAGTGGTAGCTGGGCTCATGCCGCGGCTCACCGCCGTCAGAAGGGGCCAGATTGAGAACCCATCCCTCGATGAGAAACTGGCCGCCGGAGAGCTGTACAGCAGTGACGAAGCCCCCGGGCGCCGGGGTGAACGGGACCAGTCGCATCACAGCCTCTTTCCTTGTCGCATCGGGTGGCCGGGCCGGGCGGGCCCGCAGGGGCCGTACCGCGCGGCGAGGACGGGCAGGCCCGCAAGCCGTGCGCCCCCGGCCACCGGGGCGGTCGCAGCACACCGGAGAGGTTCCGGTGCAGGGCGCCGGCCCGGCCGGATCACTGTGCCTCGGGCCAGGCAGGCCTGACAACCTCTGCTCATGCGGGAATGCCCGGCTCACAGACCAGCAGCGGAACGGGCCTGTGTGAGGCTGGCGCCTGTGCAGGCGCCTGAAGAGCCGGGCAGATCGCTCGAAGCGGCTCTGAGCGGTGGGGCGTGCCGGGGAAGCACGGGACGTAAAGGTGTCAACGCTTCCTGAAAACTGACCCCTTCCGGCCCCTTGGGTTCTAACGCTTGTCGCAACACTCCTTGATCATGATGGGTGTGTTGATGGCGAGGGTGAGGCGTAAGCGCAGGCTCGAGGTGCAGGCGGAGTACTGGCGCCTTCTGCAGTCCGGGGTGGGCACGGTCGAGGCGTGCAGGCAGCTCGGGATCGGGCGGAAGACCGGCTACCGGTGGCGGTCGGAGAACGGCGGCCTGCCGCCGGAGCGGGTGTCCGAGGCCGTGCACTCGGGCCGCTACCTGTCGCTGCTGGAACGCAAGCGCATCGCTACTCTGCGCGAGCACGGTCTGGGCATACGCGAGATCGCGGCACGGCTCGACCGCTCGCCCTCGACCGTCAGCCGCGAACTCCGCCGCAACATGCTCGAACACGACCAGGGCCTCTACGACGCCGACCTCGCCCACCACCGCTCCAGACAACGGGGCGAACGGCTGCGAAGGCCGAAGCTGCGGCTCGACGCCGAGCTCCGCGCCGAGGTCCAGGCCAGGCTCGACCTCGAGTGGAGCCCCGAGCAGATCGCCGCCCACCTGCGCGCTCTGTGGCCTGACCAGCCGGATCGACACCTGTGCCACGAGACCATCTACCGCGCCCTCTACCAGGGCGCGAAAGGCGTCCTGAGCAGGACACTTACGAAGAAGCTGCGAACCGGCCGGCCTCTGCGCAAGCAGCGCCGCAAGGCCGGCCAGCGCGCTCCGCGGTTCGCCGTGCCGGCGGCACTCATCGACGAGCGGCCGTCCGTCGTCGAGCTCCGCGAACGCGCCGGCGACTGGGAAGGCGACCTGATCACCGGCCGCAGAAACCGCACCGCCATCGCCACGCTCGTGGACCGCCGCACCCGCTTCGTCCGTCTCGTCGCGCTGCCCGACGGCCACGGCGCGGACCAGGTCCACGCGCGTCTCACCGAGGCTCTGAGGGACGTCCCCGACACCGCACGGATGACGTTGACCTGGGACCAGGGCGCCGAGATGGCCTGCCATGACCGGCTCGCGCCGCTGTTCCGTGACGGTGTCTTCGTCGCCCACCGCGGCAGCCCCTGGCAACGCGGCACCAACGAGAACACGAACGGTCTGCTCCGCCAGTACCTGCCGAAGGGCAGCGACCTCTCCATTCACACTGCCGACGACCTCCGGGCGATCGAGGCCCGCCTCAACAACCGGCCCCGCAAGACCTTGGGATGGCGGACCCCCGCCGAGCTATTCGCAGACGCTCTGACAGCATGAGACCTGCAACGTTGCGACGATCATGCGAATCCACCGGACCGCCCACCGCTCCGTCTGCCCTTCGCTTCCACTCAGGTGCGGAAACGCGCCAGCGGGAGTCCGTCTCGATGAGACGGACCGCGGGAAGACTCGCGATGACCGCCGCCTCGCCACGAGTCCGCAACGGCCGGCTCAGGGGGATCTCCATCGCGTTGGGCAGCCTGCGACCCTTTGCGGAACGGCCGATCGGCTGCGGCTTCGGTCGGCGTCGCAGCAGTTGCGGTGGGTCGCTCATGCTGAGCAATCCGTCAGCGTCGCCACCCGGGCATCCGGAACTCTTCCGCCTCTCCGCTCCACTGTCACTCTCGCCACCACCGTCCGCGCGACCGGCCGGACTCGGCCGCCGCGTGTACGCGTGAACCCAGCGTACGGAGGGGGCTGACAATCTGGCGATTTCGCTGGGCGGTCGACCGGCTTCCAGAACCTCGCGGTGGAAAATGGTTCGATCAACCGCCTCGGCTCGTTCTAGGGTCGGCGACGTGGCAACGAAACTCAATCAGATCATCGCAGTGGAGAAGGGCGTCAAGTCCAGGGCGCACCAGGACCTGACGGCGGCCCATCACGGGCTGCAGAAGCCCGCGTTGCTCGCCGGCATCTCCCGTACGTACCAGCCGAAGGACGAGGAGGGCGAGCAGCTGCCGCCCGAGTCGACGCTGGTGCAGGTGAAGGCCGAAGACGCGCTGCGGGACACCGCGCGGGCGTTGACCCGGCTCTTCGATGTGACGGCCACCAAGGACTGGGCGAACTGCGAGGCGCGCGCCGACGTCACGGTCGACGGCCGGGTGCTGGTGGAGCAGGTGCCCGTCGCCTATCTGCTCTTCCTGGAGAAGCAGCTCACGGACATCAACACCTTCGTCCGCAAGCTTCCGGTGCTGGACGCCGCCGAGTCCTGGACGCAGGACCCGTCGACCGACGCGTGGAAGACCGAGGTCGTGCGTACGGTCCGTACGAAGAAGGTGCCGCGCAACCACGTCAAGGCGGAAGCCACGGACAAGCACCCGGCGCAGGTCGAGGTCTACTACGAGGACGTGCCGGTCGGTTACTGGACCACCGTGAAGTTCTCGGGTGCGCTGCCCGCCCGGCGTGTCAACGAGCTGCTGGAGCGGGTGGAGAAGCTCCAGCAGGCGGTGAAGTTCGCCCGTGAGGAGGCGAACAGCTCCGAGGTCACCGACCAGCGGGTCGGCGACGCCGTCTTCGGCTACCTGTTCGGCTAGCCGGAGCACCACAGACTCCCCGGTCGCGGAAAGCGGTCGGGGTGCGCGAGGAGCGCAAAGCTGAAGCTGAGCCTTGTCGTGACATCCGCGGTTCCAGTGGAGGTTCGAGTCCTCCTCCCGGCTTTTCCTGCCGGGATGGCCCAACCCGGCAGAGGCAGACCGCGGTCAATCTCAGACTATTGCTCCAGACTCAGCATGCGCCGCTCATCGCCGGATCGACCGGGCCCGGGCCCTGGTGCGTCGAAATGCCAGTTCGAATCTGGTCCGCCGAGCTCGATCGGCGGTGGTCCAAAGGCAGGACGCGACGCAATGACGAATGACCCGGGTCCTCAAGTGTGCCGGCGTGTGATGTGAGCGGCATCCATAGGGTCCGGGGGCAGGCTACGCCCTCGGACCCGCTCCCCTTTCCTCTCATCCCTTCATTCCGTCATCTCTTCATTCCGTCATCCCTTCATCCCTGCTGTGTCTCTGCCGGCGGGGAATCCTGTGTCGGTGATCCACCGGCCCGACGCGTGACCCGACGGCTCGTGGCCGCCCGCTCGTCGTCGTGCGTCTGGCAGACCACGCCGGTAGGCGCCCATGCCCTGCCGCTGCGGGGCGCACCGCGTCACCACCGCGGCCGTACGTGTCAGGCGACCAACTCGTAGATGCTCCGTCCCGTCACCCACAGGCCGACGAGCAGGGACAGGGTGACGATCAGCTGCTCCTGGTGCTGCTCCAGCCAGCTCCGCAGGGCGTTCAGCCGGGCGTTCGCGGCTGAGGGCGCCCAGACCGCGTACATCTCCATCACGACGAGGCTGAGGGTGGCCAGCAGACAGTAACCACTCAGAGCGAGCCAGTCGTCGAGGGTGGAGAGGTCCGCGTCGACGGCGGTCGCAGCGCCGACGCCGACCATCGCCCATGGCTGCAGCAGCCATGCGAGCGTTCCGGCGGTGACCAGGGAGGCGGCATCGATCCGGGCAGCCCAGCGCGGCGGCCCGTGCGGAGGGCGGGGCCGGCGGTGCCGGTGCGCGCCGTAGATCACCATGGCCACGCCCACGACGAGTTTCGCAACGATCGCGGCCGTCGACGGCGCGGTGTTGTGCGCGGGAGGCCGGCCACCGGTCAGCAGCACCACACAGGCGATCACCGCGACGAGATTCGCCAGCCACGACAACAGAAACGTCAGCCCCTTGCGTACACCACGCCGCGAGGAGAGCAGCAGGATGAAGGCGCTGTTGTGCAGCGGCCCCAGGCTGATGGCCGTGCCGATCACCATCAGGTCGAGGAACATCGGATCAGCCGCTCCCGGACGTAAGGGTGGTGTGCCGGTGGACGGGCGGTCCGACCGGCTGAGTCGGGCGGCGCTGGTGGGGAGCCGCATCTCGACTCTGCGGGTGGCGGCGGGGCAGGTCAAGCAGGCCACGCCCGTACGTCACCCTCGTTCGCCCGCCTCCGCCCGGGCGCCGCCCGGCGCCCGGGCCGGCGACGACCCGTCTTCGGGAGCCACGTTTCGAGGTCGCTCGCACGGACAGACGGTCCGTCGACGCGTGAGCGAGGGAGGGGTTCGGATGAGGGCGACCAGTGGGGGCAGAAGTGCGGCCAGAAGAGGCCCTCGGGCTGTCTGGCGCGATCTGGTGCCGTCCGTGGGGCTCGTGGGGATATGCGTCGCCGGTCTGATGCTCTTCTTCGAAGCAGCCCAGACAGCGGGAAGCCGCGGCTCAGGGGTCATCGCGGCCGCCCTCGTGGCGCTCGGCACCCTGGGAGTGCTGTCCGTCGGGCTGCCGGCTGCCAAGAGGGGCATCGCGTCCTTCCGCATCAGCAGGCGCGGGCGGGACGTCCGGCGGGACAACCGGCGTGTCGGCTCCAGACCCATGATTTCTGCAGTGGTCGGAGTCAAGGGTGGTGACTGACGCTCCGGAGGGACGGCGAAGGATCGCCTCAGTCCACCGGTTCGTCGATGCCGGAATTCTCGTCCAGCGCCTCGTCCTCCGCCTCGTCGACGCCGCCACGGCGTGCGGTTCCCGCCACGTCGGTCGCGGGTGCTGCGGAGTCGGGCCAGTCCACTACGGGTATCGCCAGAGGATCCTCGCCCGGTGCCGCCTGCTGGTTCTGCGGGTCGCGAGGGAGTGGCTCGTCAGTCTCCTCCAGCTCGTCCGACTCGTAGCGCGCGTCCGACTCAGGGCGCCGACTCGTCCGATCGTGCTCCTGTCGGGTGTTCATACAGGGTCACCTTCCTCTTGTGACGGTCGCTGCCTGATTCCTCTTGTGCCGGTACCTGCCTGGCCGAGGAGCCGTCGGGCGGCTGGCAGCGTCGTCCTGGGGGTTGCGCGGGCCAGGGTGCCGCCGGCGAGGCCGAACGCAAGGCCCACCGGCCGGTCGGCGAGCGTGGTGGTCTTCATCGGCGCGCCTCCGGCTGCGGCTCACGAGCAGGAGAACGCCGAGCGCGGCGGCTCCCACGAGCAGGGGGATTCGGTAGGCCCGTGCTGCGGCCGGTGCCGGGCCGACCTTGTCGGCGACGACGTCCGGCGTCCGCTCGGCGGCGAGCCGCCCCGCACGAGCAGCCGTGCCACGCAGCCGCGTGGCGGCGTGAGCCTCCTTGTCCACAGCCGGGTCAGGAGTCTGGTCCTTCGGTACAGCGCCCATGCGATGTGCCTCCTTCCTGTACCGGGCCGGAGTCCCCCGGCACGAGCGGAGCCCAGATACGGACGCGCCCGCCGTCCCGCCGCCCGGAGGCGCCAGGGCGAGCGCCGCCTGCCTACGCGCCTACCCCGTCATCGGCCGGCCACCCGTTCACCCCCGGCTCGCGATTCGTCCAGGGCCCAGGCCGGCCCACTACGCCGGGGGGTGCGGAGCGCGTGCTCTTCGGCTGCCGCGGCGCCCTTCCTGACCGACGACCGGGTGGACTCGCGGCGGGGGGTCCTGCGGACACTGCCGCCTCGGGCGACGGCCCTTCATGATCGGGGCAGAAGGGCTGACGAGAAGTCCGGTCCCGGTGACAGGGACGGGCCCGTAGCGGGCGACACGACGACGAGGAGAATGGTGTGACGGGAATCAGTGGCGCCGACACCCCGGACAGGGACCGAGACGAGAGCAGGGACCGGAACGAGGACAGGGACCGGGAGGAGGGCAGGGACCGGGACGAGGGCAGGGACCGGGACGAGGGCAGGCCGGATCTGCTCAGCGGGCTGAGGGTGGACGAGACCAACCCCGAGCAGCCCGTTCTCCTCAGCGCCGAGGGCGCCCCGATCCGTACCTGGCGGGAGAACTACCCGTACGACCGCAAGCTGCGGCGAGGCGAGTACGAACGGGCCAAGCGGATCCTGCAGATCGAGCTGCTCAAACTGCAGCGATGGGCCAAGGACACCGGCGCGCGAGTGGTCGTCGTGTGTGAGGGCCGTGACGCCGCCGGCAAGGGTGGCACCATCCAACGGTTCACCGAGCGCCTGAACCCGCGAGGCGCCCGGATCGTCGCCCTGGACAAGCCGACGGAGCGGGAGGCCGGGCAATGGTATTTCCAGCGCTACGTCGCCCATCTCCCCGGCCTCGGCGAGATCGTCTTCTTCGATCGCTCCTGGTACAACCGGGCAGGTGTCGAGCGCGTCATGGGGTTCTGCTCGGACGAGGAGTACGCGCTGTTCCTTCGCCAGTGCCCGGTGTTCGAGCGCATGCTGGTCGACGACGGCATCCACCTGGTCAAGTTCTGGTCCTCGGTGTCGCGATCCGAGCAGCGCACCCGGTTCGCCATCCGGCAGGTCGACCCGGTGCGACAGTGGAAGCTCTCCCCCACCGACCTGGCGTCGCTGGACCGGTGGGACGACTACACCACCGCCAAGGTCGACATGTTCAGGGCGACGGACACCGCGCACGCTCCCTGGACGGTCGTCAAGAGCAACGACAAGCGCCGCGGGCGTCTGGAGGCCATGCGCAGCCTCCTCTGGCGCATCGACTACGCGAGCAAGGACCCCTCGGCCGTGGGGGAACCGGACCCTCTCGTCGTCGGCGCCGCGGACACCCTCCTCGAGGCGGGCGAGGAGACCTCCACCCTCTCCCCCACGCCCCTGGCGCCGCGCCATCAAGGCCCGGGAGCCCACCCGGAGACGAACGGCGACACGTAGGGCTCACCCGCAGCCCGGGGGTCGGTCACTCGGTGTCGCTTGCGATGGCCAGGGCCAGGGCCTGCAAGATCTGCTCGGTGGGCCCTCCGGACTCCGTCTGGTCGTACGCGTCGGCCACCGTCTCGAAGGCGAGGATGAACCCGCGGACCAGGGCGCTGACCGGACCGGTGAGCTGGGTCAGCACCGCTGCTCCGACCTCCACGGCATCATCGGTGTCGGGTACCAGGAACCGTGTCGGAATGACCTCACCGAGCAGGTCGGAGACGTAGTCCTGGGCGACTCCCCCGCGCAGGGCCGTGAGCGCCGCGATTGCCTTGAGCTGGATCTCACTCTCGGTCATACGACGAGCGTAGGCATTTCGCGTCGGCATCGACGCGGCCACGCCGATCGACAGAACGCACATCGGATTCGAGCCGGCCCGAGAAGCAGGGTGGGGGGGGCTTCCGCGGCGCCCCCACGGAAGAGCGGCGCGCGCGGCCGGTTCGGGGGGCCTCGCTCGGCCGGCGCGGACTTCGCCCGGCACAGACATCATCCTGCCGCGACGGGCAAAGCGGACTGTCATGACGACGCAGACGGACGCGGCCGCGAGACGTTCCCGGCTTCTGGTGTTGGTGCCGGCGCAGGTGAGCCTGATGGTCGGGCTGGGTCTGCTGGTGACCACGGATCCGCTGGCCGACCTGCTCACCCCCGTCGAGGACCGGGTCAGCCGCGCGTTCGCCGCCGGTCGCGCCCCCGTCGCCGACGCCGTCTCGGGCGGGCTGTCGGTGCTGGCCGGGACCGGGTCGATCGCCGCGGTGACGCTGCTCTGCGTCGCCGCACTGCTCCTCCTGCCGCGTTCACCCCGGTGGGCCGAGGCCGTCTTCCTCGGCGCGTCGGTCGCCGTTCAGTCGGCGGTGTTCCTGGTCGTGACCGTCTGCGTGCAGCGGCCCCGCCCCGCCGTGCCACACCTCGACGCGGCGCCGCCGACGTCGAGCTTCCCGTCCGGCCATGTCGGGGCCTCCGTCGCTCTGTTCGGGGGGCTGGCCCTGCTGGCGCTGACCCGTACGAGAGGCCCCCGGCGGTACGTCGCCGTGGTCGCTCTGCTGCTCGTCCCCTCGCTGGTGGGGCTGTCGCGGCTGTACCAGGGCATGCACCACCCGACCGACGTCGTGGGCGGACTGGTCAACGGTGCGCTGACGCTTCTGGTCGTCGGCTCGGTGTTCCTGGCCAGACGAGCGCCGGACGGCGCCGACGACGACCGCAGCCGCCGCCGGTCCTCTCCCGGCGCGGCGCCGATTGCACCCCCGGGCAGGCGGCCGGCCGGTCGGGTCGTCGTCGTCCGCCATCCGCACGCCTGCGACGACCGGCTCGCCACCCGTGTGCGCGCCGTCCTGGAGGCCCACGGTCATCGGGATCAACGGTGGACAAGGACCACGGTCGAGTGGCCGAGCGGTGACCTCGCCGCAGCCTGTTCCGGCCCGGCACAGGGCGCCGCAGCCTGTTCCGGCCCGACGCCGGGCGGGGCAGCCCGCTCCGGCCCGGCGCCGGACGGGGCCGCCCGCTCCGGCCCGGCGCCGGACGGGGCAGCCCGCTCCGGCCCGACGCTGGGCGGGGCCGCGTCGGTCCCCGTCGACCTGGTCGTGGCCTGCGGAGGAGACGGGACCGTACGAGCCTGTGCCGACGTGGTGGCCGGGACCGGGATCGCGCTCGCGGTGGTCCCCTGCGGCACCGGGAACCTCCTCGCCCGCAACCTGGGGCTCCCCCTGGACCCGGCGACGGCCCTGGAAGAGGCCTTGGGCGGGGACTGCTTCGGCATCGACCTGGGGCGTGTGCGGGGCGACCGTCTCCGGCCCACGCGGTTCACCGTCATGGCGGGGGCGGGCTTCGACGCAGCCATGGTCCGCGACGCGTCCCCGCGACTCAAGGCGCGGCTGGGCTGGGCCGCGTACCTCCTCGCGGCGGCCCGGCACCTCCGTGATCCCCGCACCCGCGTGACGATCCGGGTGGACGGCGGGCGGCGGCGCCGCCACCGGGCCCGCATGGTCGTCGTCGGCAACGTCGGCACACTGCAGGGCGGAGTCGAACTCCTGCCGGGGGCGCGCGCCGACAGCGGGCAACTGGACGTCGTGCTGTTCGACCCTGAGGGCGCGGCCGGGTGGCTCGCCGCGACCGGGCACCTGATGTCCCGGGCCGTGCGCCCGCGCTCCACGGAGCCGCGGCAGAAGCCGCGAACCGTGGCCGCCACGGCGGAGGCCGGCCGACGATCCGTCGCCCGCGGCGCTCTGACGTACTACCGCGGCCGGCGCGTCGACATCCGCTTCGCCGGGGCGCTGCCTCGCGAGATCGACGGGGACGCCCTCACCGACGGCCGTCGGCTGACCGTGGAGACGGAGCCGGGCGCGCTGCGCGTACGGCTGCCTCGTGCTCCGGGATCCGCCGCGACGCCGCCCGCCGCCCCGACCCCGCACCGTACGGCGAGGAGCGACGGGACGCCCCGCGCCGCCGGCGCCCCGGAACGTGCCGCCCCGCCCGACGTCCTCGCGCCGCTCGCGCCGGGGCACACACAGTCAGGATCATGATGGGCACCGCCACGCGTGTACCGCAGAGACGTGACGTCCAGGGCGAGGAACTCTCCGGCGACGAGGCGTGGGCCGCGCTGCGCCGCTACGGGGGCTGGCGGCTGGCCCGGGACTCCTTCGTGCGGTTCCGCTACGCCGACGGTTTCAGCCACTCCCGCGCTCTGGCCCTGCAGACCGTGCTGTCCATCGTGCCGCTGGCCATCGCCGCCATCGGCCTGTCGAGCGTGCTGCACACCGAGGACATCGGCCGTGTCGCAGAGCTGACGATAGGCCGGATCACCAGCGGTCCGAGCCGGCAGCTGGTCGACGACGCCCTGCGCGAGAGCCGTAACCACGCCGACGACGGCGGCCAGGCGGCCCTCTGGCTGGGGCTGCTCTTCTCCCTGGTGAACGTGACGACCAGCCTGTGCCAGGTGGAGCGGGGCGCCAATCGCATCTACGGGAACGAGCGCGACCGGCCGTTCCTCCACAAGTACGCCCGGGGGCTGGTGATGGCCGCGCTCGCCGGGGTTCCCGCTGGGGCTCAGCTTCGTCGTCACGGTCCTCGGCAGTGACCTCACGCACGCGTTCGCGGAGGTCTACCACCTCGGGGCCGGCACCGTTCGGGCCTGGGAGGTCCTGCGCTGGCCGATCGGGATCCTGCTGGCCGTCCTGGCGACCAGCGCGATCTTCCGCCTCTCGCCGCGCCGCGCCCAACCGGGCTACACCTGGCTCGCCTTCGGTGCCGTCGTCCACCTGTTCCTGTGGATCACGGCGACCTGGGCCCTGAGCCTGTACGTCGGCGCGAGCGGCTCGTTCACCACCGTCTACGGACCCCTGAGCGCGATCATCTCCCTGCTGCTGTGGTCCTACCTGACCTCGTTGGCCCTCTTCCTCGGCCTCGCGTTCGCCGCACAGCTGGAGGCCACGCGCGCGGGCGTGAAGGAGCCCGTGGACCGGGACCCCGGAGTGTGACCGCATCTCCCACGAGCCGATCGCGGCTCGCCCACACGACACGTAAGGAAGTCGGCCTCCCCATGGCACAGCGCACCACGCGAGTCCGAAAGCCCGGCGTCCTGGCCCTGCTCCCCCGGCACCGCGGTGCCGACGCGACCTTCGGGACGCGACTCGTCCTGGCGGCGATCGCCACCGCCGTGGTGGCCGTCCCCTTCGCGCTCGCCCTGGTCCTGGTCGAGTCCCGCTGGCCGCCGCTGTACCGGCTCGACCGGACCACGGCGGAGCGGCTGCACGAGACCGCCCTCGAACACCCGGGCTGGGTAGGCTTCCTGGAGTTTCTCACCAGTTACGTGTGGGACCCGGTCGTGATGCGCCTGCTGGTCGCCGTCGTGGTGGTGTGGCTGCTGACACGCCACGCGTGGCGGCTGGCCGCCTGGGCCTCCGTCACGGCGGTGGCCGGCGGTCTGATCGGCCTGCTGACGAAGCACGTGGTCGAGCGTGCCCGCCCGCACCTGCCGGATCCGGTGTCCCATGCTCCCGGCTTCTCCTTCCCCTCAGGTCACGCGATGACCGCCACCACCTCCTGCGCCGTCCTCCTGCTGGTCCTGCTTCCCCTGGTGCCCCGGGAGTGGCGCCTGCTGCCCTGGGCGCTCGCGGTGACGGCGGTCCTGGGAGTCGGGTACACGAGGGTCGCGCTGGGGGTGCACTGGGTGAGCGACGTCGTCGGGGGGTGGCTGCTCGGCGTCACCATCGTCACAGCGACGACGCTGGTCTTCGAAGCCTGGCGGCTCGACAGCGGGCGCGGACGCACGACGCCCGTACAGGGTCTGGAACCCGAGATCTCCTCGACCGCACCGGAACCGCCCCTGGCCCTGCGCCGCCCTCCGGTTCGCTCGGACGAGCCGCGCGAGCAGCACGAGCCGCGCGGCACGCATCGATCCGGTTGACCACGGGCCCACGCTTTACAGGCCGGTGGGCCCGAGGACGGTCGGCACACGGCACCTCCGCACGCCGTCGCCGCCGTCCACGAGGCCGAAGCGGCTCCGCCCGGATCCCTAGATGTGCCCGGTCAGCGGCGGACGCCCGCGTACGCCGACGGGGAGATGCCGCCCTCCGCGCCCTGGGCGCCGCCGACCGTCCACACCCGGCCGGCCGCGTCGGTCGCGGCGCCGTAGAGGTAGCCGGCTCCGCGCGGGTTCTCCGTACGCTTGAGCAGGCCGTCGGGTCCGAGCGTCAGGACGTAGTTCCCGGCCGGGTTGACGTCGGGGTTCATGGTCTCCCCCACGATCACCGGGCGGCCGGAGCCGTCGAAGGCGATGTCGAACAGCTGGCCCGTCTCGGCGGGCGTGGGGACGGTGGACCAGGTGCGGCCGTCGAAACGTATGACGACGGGACGGCGCCACAGGTTCTCGTCCCGCATGTGGCCGACGGCCCAGATGTCGTTCGCCGACCGCCGCTCGATGCCGTCGAACATGGCGCCGTCGAGCTCGCTGGGCAGCTTCTGCTTCGTCCACGACGTGCCGTCGAACCTCGAGACGCCGTCGCCGATGGCGAGGACGACCCCGCCGGGGCCCACCTCCAGCTGGGAGACCCAGGCGAGCCCGGTGTCGGCCGGCAGCCGGGTCCAGCCGCCGCTGCCGTCCGCCCTGCCGCGGAACAGGGCCGGCTGGTACTCGCCGCTCGCGTCGGTGTATCCGCCGTGCACCCAGACCGCACCGCGCGCGTCCACGTCGACGGCCGACAGCGACGTGCCCTCCGCCCCCTTCGGGAAGGGCAGTTCGACCGCCCTCCAGGCCTTGCCGTTCCAGTGCTGGAGCAGGGCGCGCCCCTGGTCCCAGTCGTCCTCGCCGACGGTTTCGTGACGGGTGCCCACGGCCCACACCTGGTCGGGCGCGCCGACGGCGAGGTCCTCCAGGCGGCCGTGCTCGGCGGGCTGCGGGGGCGCCTGCCAGCGGGTCCCGGTCCAGCGCAGCGCGACCGGCGCGAAGGGCCGGGTGGTCGCGTCGTCGTGCTTGCCGACGGCCCAGGTCGCGCCGCCGGCGGTCTCGACGTCGAACAGCACGCTGCCGCTGCTGCCCGGCGGGCTGACGTTGCGCCAGTTCTGGGGCTCCGCGGCGGCGGGGGCCGCGGCGACGGCGACGAACGAGGCGAGGCCGACGGCGACGGCGGTGGCCGCACGGGGCAGGGAAAGGTTCATGGCGGGATTCCTCGCAGGGAGTCGGGTGTCGTACGTGTCTCACCCCTTTGACGCGCCGACCCACGGGAGATGTTTCATACGTCTTCGAACCAGCTCGGGCCAGGACGCGTGCACGGGTCGGAAGGGGCGGCGGGGGCGGTCAGCGGCTGAGGTGAGCTCCGCCCGCCGGACGGGGGCGGCGAGAACGGAAGGGTGGGGAAGGTGGCCTGTGCCGCCTTCGTCGAAGCGGCCCGCCTCGGCAAGGACCTCGGGCGCGGCGGTCGTGGTTCTCGCCGCGTTCCCTACGCTCGCCCGGTCCTTGCTTGATGGCCCCGCCCCAGAGGGGCCCCGGACGGTACGCCCCGAGACGAGCGACGCGTTCGTCGAGACCGCGGGCTTGGTGCCACCCGGCCTCACCGCGTGACGGCCTCAGCGCGTGACACCCTCACCGCGTGACGTCCTCACCCGGCCGCCGCGGCGGCCGCAGTCCCGGCAGTCGCGGCAGCCGCGGTGGTCCGGCCGACCTCAGCGGAACGCGGCGATGTTGCGGGCCGCCCAGTCGGCGAACCGGCGCGGGGCGCGGCCGATGACCTGCTGGACGTGCGGGCTGACGCGCAGCTCGGCCGGGCGCGGGGAACCGAGGATGTCCAGGGTGTCGTCGGCGAGTTCGGCCGGCATGCTCCGGGCCATGGCGGCCTTGGCCTCGTCGCGGGTGAGCTCGTCGAACCGTACCGGCGAGCCCAGCACGGCGCCGATGGCCTCGGCCTGTTGGCGCGGCGTGATGACCTCGGGTCCTGTCAGCTCGTACACGCCGCCGGCGTACCGGTCGTCCAGCAGGCATGCAGCCGCCACCTCGGCGATGTCCGCCGGGTCGACGACCGGCACGCCGACGTCACCGTAGGGCGCTGCGACGACCCGCCGCGCTCGGACGGACGGGGCCCACCACAGGGCGTTGGAGGCGAAGCCGCCCGGCCGTAGGACGGCCCACTCGACTCCCGACTCCCGCAGGGTGTCCTCCACCGCGCGCAAAGCGACCCGTGTAGGGCCGAACGGCCGGGTCGCCACGCCCTGTGAGGACAGCAGGACGATCCGACGGACCCCGCTGGCGGCGGCTTTGCCGATGATGGAGGCCGGGGTGGCTCCGGTGGCATGCAGATCACCGGAGAGCAGCACGAACAACGCCTTCGCACCGGCCAGCAGGGGCGCGAGGCCCGCCGGCTCGGCCAGGTCCGCCACGACATGGCGGACGCCGTCCGGAACCGCCGCCGCATGCCGCGAAACCGTCGTCACTTCTTGGCCCGCCTCGACCAGCGCCCGCGTCAGCGGCCGCCCCACGTTCCCGGTAGCCCCGGTCACCACGATCATGATCAGCTCCTGATTCCGTCGTCCTGTGTCGGTCTTCACGCTAGACATGGGGCTAACCTTCAGTAAGGGCATACCTTGAGGTAAGCCCATGACGGGGCGGGAGGCGCGCAGCTCATGCAGGCCGAGACAGGCAGGGCGTATGAGGTGTTTCACACGGACTGCCCTGCGCGCGCGGCGGTCGACCACGTGACCAGCAAATGGGGCGTGTGGGTGCTGATCTCCTTGCGGGCCAACGACCTCCGCTTCTACGAGCTGCGCGAGAGCATTCAGGGCATCAGCGAGAAGATGCTCGCCCAGACCCTGCGCACACTCGTGGAGGACGGCCTCGTCTGGCGGAATGTCCAGCCGACCACGCCGCCCCAGGTCACCTACGGACTCACGGAGTTCGGCCACGACGTCGGCGAACCCCTGAAGGAGCTACTCGACCGGATCACACGCCGGCTGCCACCACGCGAGGCGTGACGGCCCGGGGCGCAGTACCGCGCACGTGGGAGATGACTCCAGGGAACCTTCGCTGCACGGCCCTGCAGGAGCCTCACCGGGGTGGCAGTGGACACACCCGAGATGGTCGTCCGGCCGGCTGGTGGGCGGTCATTGCTCTGCGTCGCGGACCAGGAGTGCGATCTGCACCCGGTTGCCGACCGCCAGCTTGGCAAAGAGGTTGCCTGTGTGCGCCTTGACGGTCGCGATGCTGATGGACAGCCGCTCGGCGATCTCCGGGTTGCCCAGGCCGTCCGCGATGGCCCGGGCGGTGTCGAGTTCTCGTTCGGACAGCGCGGACAGTTGTCTCCGCGCGGCTTCGCGGGACGAGCGGCGGGCCTCGGCGGACTGCGGTCCGGTGGCTGCGGCGATCACTCGTGCCGTGGCCGCCGGCGACAGCGCAGGGTTTCCGTCCGCGACTGTCCGCACCGCGTCGAGAATCCGCGCCGGCGGGGTGTCCTTCAGGACGAACCCGAGGGCTCCGGCGCGCAGCGCGCCGAGCACCAGATCGTCGGAGTCGAATGTGGTCAGCATGAGCACCCGGGGCGGCGCCGGCCGGTTGAGGATTTCCCGGGTCGTGCTGAGACCGTCACGACCGGGCATCCGGATGTCCATCAGCACGACGTCCGGCCGCTGCTCGTCCACCACGGTGATCGCGGCGTCCCCGTCGGCCGCCTCCGCGACGACGGTCAGGTCCGGTTCACCGTCGATGACGAGTCGTAGCGCAAGGCGCACGAGTTGTTCGTCGTCGACGATGACGACACGCACCGGCTCCCGCTCGCTGTCCACTCAGCTTCTCTTTTCGTGGTCGTGGTCGTGGTCGTGATCGTGATCGTGGTGGTGGTCGTGGTCGTGGTCGTGGTTCGGCCAGGGCAGGTGCGCGGTGAGGGCGTATCCGCCGTCGGGTGTCGGGTGGTGGATGAGTTCTCCACCGGCGAGGGTGATGCGTTCGGCGAGGCCGAGCAGGCCGAAACCTGATTCCGGCGGTCGAGTGGTCGTCGTGGTGGCCGGGGAGTTGTGGACGCTCACGTGCAGTTCGTCGTCGGCCGTTCGCTCGACGGCGATGTGTACGTGGGAGCCGGGGGCGTGTTTGGCCGCGTTGGTCAGTCCTTCCTGGACGACCCGGTAGCAGGTCCGTCCTGCGACGTCGGACGGCTTTCCCGTCACCGTGGTGGTGAGCGTGACGTCGAGTCCGGAAGTACGGGCGTCGGCCACCAGCTCCGGGATGCGGTCGAGGGAGGGCTACGGCGGTTCCAGGCGGTCCGGGTCGGCGCGGAGCACACCGAGGACGTCTCGTAGTTCTTCCAGGGCTTGGTGGGAGCCGTCGGCGATGCCACGGATCAGCATGCGGTTCTCCTCTGGGGTGAGGTCGCCACGGTGGTCCAGGACTCCGGCCTGCAAGGCGACGAGGGAGATCCGGTGCGCGAGCACGTCGTGCATCTCCCGGGCGATACGTTTCCGTTCAAGGGCCCGTGCCTGCGCCGCCCGTGCGGCCTGTTCCCGTTCCGCGCTCTCTGCCCGCTCTCGCAAGGACCGCACCTCGACGCGCCGTGCGCCGATGGCCACGCCCATGGCCGCCGCGATGACCGCGCTCAGTGCCGGGAGTGCGAGTTGGAGCCAGATCGAGCCGGGAGGGCTCTGGATCGGGTAGAACGCGAAGGTGAGTTGGGACGCGGCCACGTAGACGAGCGCGACGGCACCGATCTCCGCCGGACGGCGACGCGTGGAGATCGAGCACAGGGCCATGAGCGCGGCACCGGTGGCGAGTGTCGCCGCGCCCGAGGCGATGGCGACCGCCATGGCGACGGCGAACGGGAACCGTCGCCGCCACAGGAGCGCCGTCAGGCAGCCGAGAGTCACCAGCGGATCACCGGTCACCAACCAGGAGCACGTGTCCGCCGCGCACCCCCGCGGCAGCGCCGCACCGGTGGAGACCCAGAAGGGGATGCCCAGTGCCGCGGCCGCCACCAGCCGCCATGTCTGCCGCCACCCCCCGAACCGTGGCGCGACGTCCGTGTCCATCCGGTCATTGTCGCGAACCCGTGCCGCCGGTGCATCGCGCCCGAGGACGCTCCCGCCCTGGCCCAGAGTCGTATCACCGATTCGACGCAGGTCTAGGGCGAGTCGGGCCGACGGGCCGATGCGTCGATGACGCCGGCGGACCAGACTCGTTCGTGTCACCCGATCGTTCCGGCGCGCGACGTCGTGCGCCTCTTCAGGAGGACACCAGATGCGTAGAACCCTGTCCCTCGCCCTCGCGGGCATCGCGGTCGCTGCGGCCGCGATGTCGGGAGCGTCGGCGACGGCTCCGGATACGGTCAGGGCCACACCGGACGGCCTGCGGTGGGGCCCGTGTCCCCAGGAGGCCGCGTCGCGGAACGCCGACGCGCCCCGTCTCGAGTGCGCGACGCTCGACGTCCCTCTGGACTACCGCGATCCCGGCGGGCGGCAGATCGAGATCGCCGTCTCCCGTCTGGCGAGCAAGGACCCTTCGAAGCGCCGCGGTGTGTTGCTGACCAATCCGGGCGGCCCCGGTGTCTCCGGGGTGGACTACCCGGCCCTCCTCCCCGGCGCCGGGCTGCCGAAGGGCGTCCTCGACTCGTACGACGTGATCGGCTTCGACCCGCGTGGCGTGGGCCGCAGCACGCCGGTCACCTGCCACCTGACACCGCAGCAGCAGGCACGCGGCAACTTTCCGCCGTACGCGCACACCGCGGCCGACGTCGCCGAGGAGGCGCCGTACGCGCGGACCATCGCCGAGCAGTGCGCCACGTCGCGGACGGCGTGGATGCTGCCGCACACCACCACCGCGAACACCGCGCGCGACATGGACCGCATCCGGGCGGCACTGGGCGAGCCGAAGACCTCGTACTTCGGTTCCTCCTACGGCAGCTATCTCGGCGCGGTGTACACGACGCTGTTCCCCGAGCGCAGCGACCGGATCGTGCTCGACAGCAACATGGGCCCCGGCGGCTACGATCTGGCGAGCTTCCGCCTGCTCGGCCGCGGAATGGAGGACCGGTTCCCGGACTTCGCGGCGTACGCGGCCGCGCACCCCGAGTACGGCCTGGGCACCACACCGAAGCAGGTGACCGCCAAGTTCTTCGAACTCGCGAAACGGCTGGACGCCGAGCCGGTCGGCGGCATCGACGGAACAGGGCTGCGCGGAGTGACGTTCGAGAACCTCTACATCGAGGGCTTCATGCCCAAGCTGGCCGCGGAATGGCAGTTGCTGGACAAGGGCAAGCCGCTGCCGACTCCGGCGCCGATCTCGGAGAACTTCCTGGCCAGCCACTTCTACGTGACCTGCGGTGACTCACGCTGGCCCGGCAGGGTACGGGACTACCAGCGCAACGCCGCGATCGACCGGCTGGCGTACCCGATGCTGGGCGGCACCACCGGAAACATCAAGCCCTGCGCGTACTGGCCCGACAGCCGGGTCGAGCCCCCGGTGCGGATCGGTGACCGCGGCCCGTCGAACGTCCTGATGGTGCAGAACGAACGCGACCCCGGGACACCCCTGGTCGGCGCCATGAAGACGCGTCGGGCGTTCGGCGACCGGGCCACGATGGTGACGGCCGACCAGGGCGGACACGGCGTCTACCCGTTCGGCCGCAACACGTGCGCGAACGACACGGTGACAGCCTTCCTGACCGACGGACAGCTCCCGGCCGAGGACCTCGCCTGCGCGGCGGAGCCGAACAAGTAACCGGAGCGAACAACAGGTTGTCGCGGCGGTAGGCGCACTCAGTACATGTAGCGGCTTACGGTCTCCGGGTGCAGGACCAGACGAACCCAGTCCGCAGCCAGGATCCTTGCGAGGTCCTCGGCACGGGTTGGGTCGTCGAGGTTCCAGTAGCGGGCGGCCAGGCGGGCTGCCAGGTCGTGTGCTCCGTCGGGCTCCACCGTGGTGCGGCCGGCGATCGACAGCCAGCGCTCGCGTTCACCCACCGGGGCGGCGACGACGATGGAGGCGCGGGGGTCGCGGCGCAGACGCCGCACCTTGAGCGTGTCCGGACCCGTGAACAGCTGGATCGTGTCCTCGGAGGTGACCTCGAACCACACCGGCCGGGGTTGCGGCGGGAGTGGCCCTCCGGCCACGGACAGGAACCCGTACAGGGGCCGTCGGAGGAACTCCAGGTCCTGGACGGTCAACGAATTGGCATCGGTGCTCATCACACGGTCCTTCCGGTAGCTGGGGGACGGTTACGAGGTGGCTGAAGGAGGCGAGGGCGATGTACCGCAGGGCCGAGTCCCACCCTCCGGGGTCGGACTGGTCGAGCCGGGTCCGGCTCGACCGGGAGGCAGCGCGGACCGGTGCGCCGCACGGCCTGAGCCGGGCGGCGATCCGCCGGCCGATCTTGTCCGATGACCGAGGACGAGAGTGACGCCCTTACCCATGACGTCCATTCAACAGGGCGGACCGGACGATCCTGTAGGACGTCGCTGCTTGCGGCGGTTCCTGAGCCCCGCGCTACGCGGGGATACTGCCCGCGCTACGTGGGGATACTGCTGTGATGCTGTTGACGTGCATCGCTGAGATGGCGGACAGCGCCTGGTACTGGAGCCGGCTGGCCGTCGGGTGGAGTGGGAGACCGACACCTGGTGGCTGAGCGCGGAGGACGAGGACAGGATGTCGTTGTCCGTCGCCACCGTGGTGGCCGCCTTCGAGCGGACGGCTTCAGCCATCCCGGTCCGTATCCGCGGGCGATGCGATCCCGGGGCCGCGACATTCTAGGTGTGGCATGACGAGCGGGCGCCGGTCAGCTCCGTTGCTCGACGGAATCGCTGACCGGCGGATCGTTGCCTCTCAGCGGCGCCTACGAGCTTTCCGATTCCGGTGGAGACGGGGCCCACACGCGCTTGCGGCTCCGGAGCGCGAGCGGTTCGTACACCGCTTGCCGACCGAGGCCAGGTCCTCACCCCGATGCCGCGGCCGCCCCGGCCCGCCCCGCCACGCCACGCCACGCCACGCCCACCGACGGGACCTCGGAGCGCGGCTCCGAGTTCCACACCCGCCGCCGGTCCGGGTGCGGGCGGCGAAGGTGCCGTCGCCCTTGCCGAGGTACAGCCAGAGGACGCCGACCGTGTCACGGGCGACCAGGTCGGAGAACCGGTCGCCGCCGACGTTCCCGGCCGCGACGATCCTGTCGCAGGCGTCCCAGCCGGGTCCCGTGTTCCGCGCGGGCGCCGGTTCCACGTGTGCGTACTTGCGTGCTGGAGCGCTTCGCGGCTGTCGAGCGTCTACAGGATGTCGTTGCCCCGGAACGAGGATGTCGGGCGAGCCGGTGTCCAAGAAGTCGTGCGGTGTCCCACCGGTGTCGACGGTGAGGGCGCCCGTCCGATGGACCGACCGCTCGGTGCCGTAGACGGTCGCCGTCATGCGCCAGGTGCAGGCGCGCCGTTGTAGGCGGCCGTGAAGCCGTCGAGGAGGCCGTTCCACCGGATGACGGCACGCCCGGCGCCCGTGTCCTCCTTGAACGTCTGCGTCTCTCCGGAGGCAATGTGCGTCAGCTCCAGGCGCACCGACGTCACGTCCGTCGTCTCGGAGACCTCCCACGCGAAGTCCACGTCGCCCCTCGTCGTACGGAAGTCCGCGCGCCGTGGCACCGACTGCTTCAGGACCTCGAGCGCGACGGGCGTGGCGGTCGGGGTGACTCGTGCCTCCTCGAAAGGTCGCGCGTCGGTCCGGGGCGACGTATCTGCAGGGGCTGCGTCGGCGGGATGGTCCGGGTGACCGTCCCGCCGACGCCTCGCCGACCGTCAGAACGCGGTGCCTCCCAGAAGGGCGTAGCCGTAGGCCTCGCTGCGGGCCGCGAACGGGGTCTTCCAGTCGCCGGTTCCCTTGTAGACGTACGGGACGCCGCCCCCGGCGGTGAGAGCGATCAGGTCGGGGCGGCCGTCGCGGTCGGCGTCGCCGAAGCCGACGACGTCGGAGTAGGTGTTCCAGCCGCCACCGATCCTCGTCCGGGCGGCGAAGGTGCCGTCGCCCTTGCCGAGGTAGAGCCAAAGGACGCCGGCCGTGTCACGGGCGACGAGGTCACCGGCCGGGCCGCCGCCGATGTTCCCGGTGGCGACGAGCTTGTTGTACACACCCCAACCGTGGCCGGTCCTGACGCGCGGGGCGAAGGGCGCGTTCGCGTTCCCGGTGCCCTTGTAGAGCCAGAGGTCGCCGGCCTTGTCGGTGGCGACCAGGTCGGCCCGACCGTCGCCGGTCAGGTCACTGCCACCCGCCAGCCGGTGGTAGATCTGCCACCCGCCGCCGACCCTCACCCGGGGCGCGAGGGCACGGCCCGTGCCCTGGTGGAGCCAGAGGACGCCGTTCGTGTCGCGGGCGAGTACGTCGGAGTGGGCGGCGCCGGCCACGTCACCCGGAGAGAGGAGCGCGTCGTAGATGTTCCAGCCGGTGCCGAGCGGCTCGGAGGGGCGGACGGGCCAGGCCCCGAGGGGCGTGCTCGTGTTGTAGAGGGACAGGTGGCCAGCGGGCTCCCGCACGAGCAGGTCCGGGGTGCCGTTGTCGTTGAAGTCGTGCGGGACGGTCTTGCGGGCGACCGTGAAGGCGCCGGTCTTCTGCACGGCCGGGCCTATGCCGCCGAAGGGTTCGGCCGTCAGCCGCCACGTGTACTCGCCGTTGGGGGCGGGGACGCCGTCCTTGTAGTGGCCGACCCTGGTCCAGTTGGCGGCATACATGCCGTCCCAGTGGAAGCCGACGACGTTCCCCTCGTAGCGGCCGACCCTGGGCTTCCACGTCTTCCCGGTCGCGGTGTGCACCAGCTCGATGCGCGTCTCCCCCGCGTAGCTGCTGAGCTTCCAGTTCAGCAGGACCGGCCCGGTCTCGCGGTCGAAGTCGATCGTCTCGGCGATGCCGTGGCTCAGCGGCTTCAGCGTGGTGGACTCGCCGGTCGACGCCACGAGAGTGACGGCCGGCCGGGCGCCGTCGGCGCCGGGGGCGATCCGGTAGAGGCCCTCGTCGTGCTCGAGGGTCCCGCCCCGCGCCATCTGCGTTCCGTCGGGTCCGGAGGAGGAACTCGTCGTGTGTTCGAGGAGCTTGACCGTCTCACCGGTCGCCAGGGAGCGCGCGTACAGGGCGAACCGGGGGTTGATCCAGCTGCCGCCCGGGGAGTTGGTGAACTGCCGGTACGTCAGCCAGTCGCCGACCAGCTCGATGGCGACGGGGTTCGTTGTGCCCACGTCGTGGCGGACGGTCTCGTCGGTGCCGCGCCGGGTCACGGCCACCTTCGTGGTGGTCGAGTCCTTGCCCACCTCGACCCAGGCGATGTGGGTGGCGGACAGGGCGGTGGTGGTCACCGACGTCGCGGGCGTCTCGTACTCCTCGACGACCGTGTGGGCGGCGATGTCGACGACGGCGGCGCGGTGTCGCTTCACCCCGTCGACGGTGCCCGTGTACCGGATCACGGCGCTGCTGGGCGAGTCCATGTTGAAGGCGGTGAGCACGGTGTCCGCGGGCAGCCCGGTCACCGTGTGATCGACCAGGACGCCCTCTCGCAGGCCGATGACATGGAGGTCGGTGCCGCCGGTCGCGTTGGCCTTCTTCGTCACGATGTCGGTGCCGGCGAACCCCGCGACGGCGTGACCTCCGCCGAGGGGGTTGATGTCGATCACCACCGGCTCGGCGCCGGTCCCCATGTCGTACAGCGTGAAGACACCGTTCTCGGCGCGCGACAGGACGTCCGTCCGGTCGGCCCACCCGGGCCTCTCGGGGAGGACGGTCGAGACGCCGTCCGCGAACCGCGTCCAGCGCCAGACGCCCGGGGATCCACTCTGGAAAGTCAGAAAGCCCGTCGGGCCTACGTTCACCACTACGGCGTCGACCGGGAACGGGACCTCCTGGCCGGTCGACTGCGCGGGGGCGGTCACCGCGCCGGTCGTCGCCATGACCGGTCCACCCGTCGCGGGTCCAACCATGACCGGTCCACCCGTCGCGGGTCCAACCATGGCCGGTCCAGCCATCGCGGGTCCAGCCATGACCGGTCCACCCATCGCCGGACCCGCCATCGCCGGTCCCGCTGTGAACGTGCCCGTCATGAACGTGCCCGCTGTGACGCCGAGCGTTACGGCGACAGCGGCGGTGAGCGGGCGTCGGGTCATGTTTGCGTGTGCCAAGGAAATGATCTCTCTCCGGAGGGCCGGGCGCGGAGGTCTCCGCCGCGCCCGGGTGATGTCTGGAACTGCGGTCGACAGGTCGGTTGGGCGACCGGTCAGAACAGGGTGAACGTCCCTGTGCCCACGTTGTCCGGGCTGTAGACCGAGCGCCTGGGGCCGAAGGGGGTGTCCCCGTCGCCGGTTCCCTCGTAGTAGGCGAAGGTCTCGAAGCTGCCGCCCATGACTCCGTGCGTGACGAGGTCGGGCGTGCCGTTCCTGTCGATGTCGCCGACGCCGACGATGTCGCTGTACCGGTCCCAGCCACCGCCGATACGGGTGCGGGCGGCGAAGGTGCCGTCGCCCTTGCCGAGGTAGAGCCAGAGGACGCCGGCCGTGTCACGGGCGACGAGGTCACCGGCCGGGCCGCCGCCGATGTTCCCGGTGGCGGTGATCTTGTTGTAGACACCCCAGCCGTGGCCGATCTTCCTGCGCGGGGCGAAGGGGGCGGTTCCGTTCCCGGTGCCCTTGTAGAGCCAGAGGTCCCCGGCCTTGTCCGTGGCGACCAGGTCGGCCCGACCGTCGCCGGTCAGGTCGCTGCCGCCCGTCAGCTGGTGGTAGGTCTGCCACCCGCCGCCGATCCTCACCCGGGGCGCGAGGGCACGGCCCGTTCCGGAGTAGAGCCACAGGGCGCCCGTCCGGTCCCGGGCGACGAGGTCGGCGTACGGCGAGGCGTCGAGGTTCCCTGGGGCCGCGACCCGGTCGTAGGTCTGCCAGCCCGTGCCCATGACCACGGGCGTCCGCCGGTAGCCGATGTTGGCCATGTAAAGGGACTGACGGGCATCGTAGTTGAGGAGGCGGCCCGCGCTGTCCTTGACGAGGAGGTCCGGGACACCGCTGTCGGAGAAGTCGTGCGGGGCGGCCTTGCCGGCGACTTTGAGGGTGCCGGTCCGCTCGGCCGCCGGACCAACACCGCTGAGCGGCCGTGCGGTCATCTTCCACGTGTAGTCGCCCTTGAAGGCTGAGGACATGTCGTCGAACATGCCCGTCCAGGTCGTCCCGGTGACGTGCGGCCGGTCGAGGTGGACCGGCTCGGCAGTCCAGCGCTTCCCGGAGGCCTTGTGGGTCAGGACCACCTGGATCACCGCCGCCGCGTCGAACTCCCACACCAGAGTGGCGTCCTGGCCGCGCGAGAAGTCGACGACGGTGGGGATGGGGGCGAGCGCGTGGTCCTTGACGCCGAGGTCGGCGGTCCCACCCGTCGCCGCTGCTGCGGGGACGGCGGTCAGGGTGCCCGCGGTGACGGCGAGGGCGCCGGTGACGGCCGCGGCGAGACGGCGACGGGACGTACCTGCTCGGGACAAGAAGGTGGTTCCTTTCCGGAAGTGCGGGCGTGGCGTGTCACGTCACGCCCGCATGACTCATGGAGGGCTCGAATGGTTGTACGTCGACATTCGAGTGGATCGATCGACTCGACCAGATCAGGACGATCCGGTCGACACGATGGACCTTGCCGAGTCGAGCCGGCAGACCATGCGCGTCCCGGAGCTTCATGGGCCACGTCGGCGACCTCGACAAGCCCGTCATGGGCGCGCGTCATGACAGAGCTGGAGCAGATGGTCGTCTCCGAACTCGCCGACGAGGAAGGGTAGTCACACAGTCGCCCCGATACCTCCTCACTGGCAGCCCGGGCGACCGAAAGCGGGCGCCGGCCACGAGCGGAGACGGCAGCGCGAGGCGGAGCCTGGAAAGCCGGCCCTCTCAGTGGCGCTTCCGACCGGTCCGGTCGGTGAGATCAGGAGGAGACGGCGTAGCGGCCGGCTCGGATCCGCTCGCAGCGGGCGCGGTACTCGTCGAAGCGCTCGCGCCGTTCGTCCGAGGCGAAGAGCAGAGGCAGGCTGACGTCCAGGAGGAAGTCCTGGCAGGGCAGCGACTGGGGCATGGGGTCGAAGACGGCCAGCAGGGTTCCGGCGTCGTCGACCAGGGGGATGCCGGAGGAGTACCGGGCGTCCCCCACACTCCAGCCCACTGTCACACGGGTCCGGTGCATCTCCGCCACCTGGTCCATCGCATCCTCGAGGCCGGGCAGCCCGGCCGAGTGCCGCACCAGAGCCCCTCGGGTGTGGTCGCCGCGCGCCAGGAGCTCGGCCTCCTTCGCATCGAGGCGCGCCCATCCGCACCGTTCGGCCCGAAGCTCCCCCTCGTCCGCGGCACGCTGCCGCTGCTCGTCCTCCCGCAGCTTCTCGGCCTCCGCCGAGAAGCACCGTGGCGACGCCCACAGCGTCTCGACCACCTGTTCACTGAACCGCTGCGGGCTCTGCGGAGCGCGTGCCAGGAGACGCGACGTGAGGATTCCGCGTATGAACTCGGCGAGCCGGATGGACGGCTCGGGGTGCCAGTAGGTGCCGCGGAACCGAGCGACCGGCCCGGCCGCCATCAGTTCATCTCCTTGGCGGATGAGTTGAACGGAGGGGACCGCACCCAGCCAGGGGATACGGCTGCGGTCGCTGAACCAGCACACGCGCACGCCGTCGGAGTTCATCCTTGCGGTCCGGGCGCGTATCTCGTCGACGGTGATGCCGGCCAGCTGCGCCTCCAGGGCGACGCGGCCACCGGTCGCGGAGGAGGCGAGTACGTCCGCCCGCCAGCTGCCGTCCGGCCCGCTCACCTCGAGCTCGGCCGTCCACCCTGCGGCTCGTGCCGCCTGGGCGAGCTCGAGCTTGAGCAAGTGGTGCGCCATGGACTCCTCGGACAGCGTGCACGCCGGCGAACCCGGTGCGTGGGCGAAGAACCTGAGACCCAACGACGACTTCTTCGCGTGCATTCCGTGGCCGCACTCCGGGCACGCCAGCGAGACGGGAGGCTGCACACGGTGAATCGCGGTCCAGGCCCAGCCGCACCCGAGGTCAGGCAGCGTGGCATCCAGGCGCCCACGATCCGGATGCACAGCGGTGAAGCTCATCGGTATCCCCCCAGCAGCGTCACAGGCCCTTGGCCACGGTGTCATGTGGTGTGGGAGAGCGCCATGCACCCGTCCGGGCGGCGAGGGCGGCGCCCCGGTGGGTGAGCAGCTCCGCAGGGGCAGTGGTGTTGGAACTTCAGGCGGACGAATCGTGTCTCGAATCCCGTCTCGAATCGCGTCTCGAATCCCGTCTCGAATCCCGTCTCGAATCCCGTCTCGAATCGCGTCTCGAATCGCGCGAGATGGGTTCGAACCGGACTCCCCCCGGTTCGGGAGCGCTTCCATATGATCGGATATGGATCATGAGCACTAGGATCCTGTACCTGTTCAGCAGCGCGGCCACACCCGTCTTCGACGTCGCCCGGGTCATCGAGGAGGCCCAGGCCGACGGCTGGGATGTGTGTCTCGGCCTCACGCCGACCGCCGCGCGCTGGCTCAGCGAATCCTTGGACGGTCTGGCCGTGCTCACCGGCCACCCGGTCAGGTGGGACTACCGCATGCCGGGTCAACCGGACCTCTGGCCCGAGCCCGACGCCATCGTGGTCGCGCCGGCGACCTTCGGCACGGTGAACGCGTGGGCCCTCGGGATCACGGACAAGTGGCTTGTCGGCGTTGTCGCCGAAGGCATCGGAAAGAACATCCCGATCGCCGTCATGCCGTGCGTGAACCGGGCCTACACCGCACATCCTCAGTGGGACCGGTCGCTCGAGACGCTCAGGAGCGCCGGTGTCCGGGTGGTCTACGGGGAGGGTGGGTTCATGCCGAACGAACCGGGGCAGGGCGACCCGGCGGCGTACCCGTGGCAGGCAGCTCTGGGGGCGGTCGCCGACGTCCTGGGGCGGGCGTAGTCGCGCATTCGCCCCGTCGCGGCCAGGGGCACTGCTCGTCCGAGGGTCAGGCCCCCGGCAAGAGGTCGAGGCCGACCAGCGGCCTGGTGTGAGCTCTTCCCGCCGTCAGCGCCACCCCTGGGGGGGCTCCTGTGCGGGGCGGCTCGGGCACGCGACCGATCGCCACCACCGAGACCGCCGGCCCCTGCTCGGGGAAACAAGGGGCCGGCGGCAACCGATGGGGCGCCCGTGGTGCGCGCCGCTCTCATGACGTTACGAGCCCGGCCTCGCCGACGCAGCTTCTGATGGGGCACCAGTGGTGATCCGGTCGCCAGGCCTCCCCGGTACCGGCCTACCAGGTTCTGGCGGGGGGGCGATGGCTCCGTCCGGCCTGTCTCGTGTGGGTCGAGTCAGGGAACGCGTACGGGACGAGGAAGGCTCCCGGGCACCGCTCCGAGGCCTTCCGGTTCCTCCCCGGCCTCTCCCCCGAGGCCTGCCGCCACGTCCCCGACTTCCGCCCCGTGGCCCTCTGGCGCGCCGAACCACGCCACCGCGACCGCGCCCACGACCGCGAGGGCGAAGCCGAGGACGGCGAGCCAGGCGAAGCCCGGACGTGAGGCATCGCCCAGCCACCACACCCCGATCATGCCGGGGAGCACCGTCTCGCCCACCACCAACGCTGCCGTCGCCCCGTTCACCGAACCGATCTGGAGCGCGACGGTGTGCAGGTACATGCCGCCGATCCCGGCGACGAGAATCGCGTACAGCGCCGGGTCGGCAAGGAGCGTGCCGAGGTCGAAGGGGTCGACGCCGTTCAGGATCCGCACCCCGACACCCAGCGCGCCGAAGCCGAGTCCGGAAAGCAGACCGGCCAGGATCGCCGCCCGCGCACCCAGGAGCCGTACGAGGACTGTGCCGCCCACCATCAGGAGCAGGGCGATCGCGAGCAGCCACCAATGCGTGGCGAGCTGAGTGTGCCCGCTGCCCTCCGGGCCCGCGGCGCTCGCCAGGAGTACGAGCGCGGAGCAGACCACGCCGATCGATGTCCATTCCGCACGGGTGAGTCGGATGCCGAGCAGCCGGACGCTCAGAACCGCCGTGACGACCAGATTCGCGCTGATCACGGTCTGGGAGAGGAACAGCGGCAGCAGCCGGGCCGCCAGCGCCCCGAGACCGAAGCCGATGAAGTCCAGGATCGTGCCGACGACGAACTCCCAGGTCGTGGCCGCCTTCGCCGTGGAGGACAGACTCGGCCCCCCGCGGTCCGTGAGCCGGCCCGCGGCCGCGTCTCGCCGGGCGGACTTGCGCGATCCGACGGCCTGCAGGACGGATCCCGTGCCGTAACAGATCGAGGCGGCGATGGCGGTCAGCAGTCCTATGAGCACCGAGTGGCTCCGTTCCGGAAGGGTTGGTACGGACTGCCAGACGTGTCATCGGGCGTCGAAGTTGCCTCCCGAAGCCACCCGGTGTGCATCTGCCCCATCAGCCTCGTTCCGGGTTGCCGCCGAGCCCCCCTGTCCACGGCTTCCCCTCATCCGCGGCTCATCCGCGGCCGACGGAGCAAGTGGACGAAGAAGTCCGCGATGCAAGCGGAAGAAGGGGTTCCGGCAGCGGGTAGCGGTCGGGGCGAAAGCGTCCGTGCTCGCGCGGCCGCTCGCCGAGACGGGGCGGGACCATACCGGCTTCATGCGGCAGAGAGGACGGGCCGACGGTCAGTGCCTCTTCTTACGCCGGATGTCAGTGCCTCTTCTTATGCTGACGCCATGAAGATCACCAAGCTGACACTTGCGGAGGCCTGGCAGCGGACGGCCGCCGGACACACCCTGCTCCATGAGGTCGAGCTGCCGCCCGTGGCGCTCTCGGAGGACGAGCTGGAGGCGTGTGCCGAACGCGCCGAGGAGGCGGCGGAGGACGGCCTGTGTCTGCTGCTGGACGAGGACGGCACGGTGCGTGGCCATCACGGCGCCTACCGGGAGGTCTTTGTGACCCGAGACCTCGAACAGGTGCTCTACCTGATCGCCGAGGCCGCGATGAGCCGGCACGGCGGCAGCCCCGAGGAGACGGCAGTCGCGCTGGGCCGGATCGATCCGGCCTGGGGCAGACGGTTCCGCAGTGGCGGCCTGGACGACACGGCGGCGGTCGAGGAGTGCGGACGCGACCCGTTGGAGGGCCTTGCCTGGATAGCCAAGTCCTGGCGCAACCAGGATCCGTACACGAATCTGTCCTTCTTCCGCGCGGCACCGGGGCAACCCGTCGACGCCGAGCGGCTGGCCTTGCTGTACGGGGCCGCCCCGGCGCAGGTCGCAGCCGGCACGCGTCTGAAGGACCTCCAGGCCGTGGACGGTGGCCGGGCCCACTGGGACCGCCAGTGGGAGAGTTGCTGCTTCGGGCAGGCGGGCGGGTGGACGTACCTGCTGCACCACGACACGCCGCCGGGGGCCTACGCCGACAAGGAGGCGTACGCCGCGCTCGGGATCAAGGAGAGCGTCTGGCTGGCCGCCACCTCCGCGAAGGCCATCTACACCTTCGACTACACGCGGGACGGCCGCCGCGTCGACGACGACTGGGGCATCCTGGAGCTGATCTGGTACGAGCGCGGCCACGCTCCCTATCTGCGGGGCGGCGAGCTGGACTTCCTCAACCAGGCGGTACGGCGTGCCGAGCTGGACCACCCCGAACTGAGCAACACGTTCGAGCTGTACTTCCACGCCTTGGAGGAATCCCTCGGTCTACGTCTCCCGCGCCGGGACTTCGCGGAGGGGGAAGTGAGGGCCGCGTACTGGGCCGAGTAATCGAGTCATGAGGGCCCGATCTGGCGGGTCAGGACCGACGCCGGGCCCTCTGCCCTTGTCTCGCCTTGTCTTGCCTTGCCTTGCCTTGCCTTGCCTTGCCTTGCCTTGCCTTGCCTTGCCTTGCCTTGCCTTGCCTTGCCTTGCCTTGGCTTGGCTTGGCTTGGCTTGGCTTGCCTCCTGCCTAGCCCTCGACGCTGATCGCGCGGACCGGACAGGCACGGGCGGCCTCGCGGACCAGCGGGCCTCCGCCACCCCCGTCCCGGCCCGGCACCACCTTCCCGAAGCCGTCGTCGTCCTGAGTGAAGACATCCGGGGAGGTCAGGGCGCACTGCCCGGCGCCGATACAGAGTTCCCCGTCGATGGAGATGCGCATCCCGTGCGGTCCTCTCACCATGTCACGGGGAGCTCGAGCATCCCCTGGATCGTGTCACCGGGCTTGAACGGGATCTCTTCGGCGGGGACGGCCAGCCGCAGCCCCGGAAGCCGGCGGAGGAGCGTCCCGAGCGCGATCTCCATCTCCGCGCGGGCCAGGTTCTGCCCCAGGCACTGATGGATGCCGAAGCCGAAGGCCAGGTGGTGCCGTGCCGAGCGCGACCAGTCCAGGGCGTCGGGATCGGTGTAAGCGGCGGCGTCCCGGTTGATGACGGAGGTCGAGAAGACCACGCCCTCCCCCGCGCGGATGATCGTGCCGCCGATCTCCACGTCCTCGCGTGCGACCCGCAGAAGCCCGTCCGCGATCGACAGGAACCGCAGCAGTTCCTCGACCGCCACCGGTACGAGACCGGGATCCGCCTGGACTTCGGCCAGCCGCTCGGGGTGACGCAGCAGTGTGTACGTACCGAGGGAGATCATGTTGGCGGTGGTCTCGTGCCCCGCGATCAGCAGGATCGTGGCGAGTTGCACCAGCTCCTCGCGGTCGGGCCCGCCGTCCTCCGACTGCCGGACCACCAGGTCGTCGAGCACGCCGTCGCCGGGCTTGCGCCGTTTGCGTTCGATCAACTCGCCCAGATAGCCCTCGAGCTGGGCGAGCGCGTCCTCGGTGTCCTGGCCCGTCGGTCCGCGGAGCAGCCGGGCGGACTGCTCCTCGAAGAAGTCGTGGTCCTCGTACGGGACTCCGAGCAGGTCGCAGATCACGATCGAGGGCACCGGCAGCGCGAACGCGCTCACCAGTTCGGCCGGCGGGCCGGCGGCCTCCATCGCGTCGATGAGCCGGTCCACGGTCTTCTGGATGCGCGGGCGCAGCCGCTCGGCGCGCTTGAGGGTGAAGCTCGGGATCAGCATCCGGCGCTGGACGTTGTGCTCGGGATCGTCCCAGCCGAGCAGCGCCGCGCGTCGGCGGCGGCGTACGGCCGAGGCCCGCTCGGTCGTCAGCGGGAAGTCGGGCCGGGTGGAGTCGGTGGACAGACGCGGGTCCGAGAGCAGTGCCCGGCCGGCGGAGTGTCCGCTGACGAGCCACACGGAGCGCCCGTCCCACAGGGTCACCCGCGACAGTGGGCGCTCCTCGCGCAACGGGTCATAGGCGGTGGGCGGGTGGTAGGGGCAGGTCCGGTTCTGGGGGAACGCCACGGCTTCCGTCATGGGGGCCTCGCAAGGGGCGAATCGGCGGCTTCGAGAATGATGCCGTCTCCACTACATGCCTCAGGCACCTATCTGGTCTACGCACAGTTCGGCCAATCCACCGGAACGGGGGCATCCATTCGGCAGCAGGCGCGGGAGGACGTGGTCGGCCCGCGCCATGCGTGGGTTCGACAGCGCTCGCGACTCTCCCCGCGCGGAGGCGGAAGCCGTGCGCCGCTCGTGCGCCGCTGCACCGCTCCTGCGCCGCTCGTCGGCGGATCGGGTCCGCGGACCGGATCCGGCAGCGGGCCCGATCCAGCGACAGGCGCGATCGGGCAGCCGCCTGGAACAGCGGGCGCCGTCCAAGAGGTCAGGAACGCCGCAAGGCCGGGTCGGTATCGGCGGGGGGCATCGTGGCCAGGAGGAAGGCGTGACCACCGGGGTCGGTGTAGCGGCGCACGTCCGTGCGCCGGTCGGTCCGAGTTCCGTCGCGCTCGGCGGCGATGGGCCGAGCTCCGAGCGACACAGCCTCGCGCTCCGCCTCGTCGAGGGCGTCGGGGGCCACGAGGATCTGCAGATGGGCCTGCTGCGAGTCCTCGGGGCGCGGCCAACTCGGCGGCGCCTGCCCGAGGTCACGGCGGATCCCGAGTACGACTCCGGTGTGGCCGGAGACGAGGAGCAGGTCGTGGTCTTCTCTCGCGGGTTGCACGGTGGCCCCGAGCAGGGTCGCGTAGAAGCGCGCGAGGGGTTCCGGATCGGTGGAGTCGAGGACCAGGACACTGGTCTTGAGAACAGGCATGCTTTTCGTCTGCCCCGCGGGTCCACGGCCATGCTCCCCAAGTCCTGTCCGAAAGTCATGGGGAGGCAACGGCAGGGGCAGATGTGGGAGGGAGCGTTCAGCTACGTGTCGGGGCTCTGTAGCGTCCCAGGTCCACACGTAGTACGGGGTGTGGCGGGAGGCGAGGCCCATCACCGGTCAGCTGAGCGGCGGCAGGAGGGGGAGCCGGGCTGCGAGGAACTTCGGAGCCGTCTCGCGATAGCTGTCGGTGATCAGTTCGGCGAGCTCGGTCCAGTCGGTGTGGTCACCGAGGACGGCGACGACGACGTTGTGGCCCCAGTCGGCACGGAGGAACGGGAACCCCGTGGCGGTCAGGCCGAGCAGGTCGTCGGCGGGTACCCGAAAGGTCATCACGACCGGCTCCTGTTCCGCGGTCGCATACGAGGCGTAGACCGGGGAGCGATCCACGTCCGGTGTGTAGACGTGGGCGAACGTCCGCGTACGGATCCGCCAGCGCACCCCGATCCAGGCGGGTTCCTCGTACGACTCGGGCAGCTGCCGGCAGATCGACCGCAACTTGTTCAGGATCTCCGGCGGCACGTCTCCAGGACTGGACATGGGCCGACCCTATCGACCGCCGCGAATCCCGCGCCAGACGCGGCCGGGCGGGAGGCCCGTGTGGCAGCGCGGAGACCCAGTGCCTGGCGGTTGTCGAGGCCCTGCGCGGAACCAGCGCGCGGTGACCCGGCCGATGGTGGCGGGCCCATCGGCCGTGCGTCGAGGTCGCTGCCGGTCGGCGCGGGTCAGGGACTGCCTGTGAGGTGCTGCGCCGTTGTCGTGTCGTGGGTTGGGCGTGGTGTTCGGGGGGTCGGCGCGGTGGGAGACCGCAGGAGGTCTCGCCAGTCGGCCGGCCAGTTGGCCAGCGCGAGGATGCCCATGATGAGGAGGTGGGCCGGCGCGGCCCAGCTCTCCATGGCCGGGTCGTGGTTGACGATGTGGGTGGTGGCCGCGCCGGTGAGGACGAACGCGAGCGTCGTGGCACCCACGAAGCGTGCTCGCCGGTCGGGGATCACGAGCAGGACCGCGGCGATGCCTTCCAGGGCGCCGACCACGAAGCGCATCCAGGGCGGGTAGCCCCAGTCGACGAACTTCGTGGAGTACGCGGAGCTGAACATCGTGTCGCCCGGCCAGAACTTGGTGACGGCGCCCAGGGCGAACTCAAGGGCCAGGAACCAGTACAGACCGGTCATCAGTCGCTTCGACATAGGTGTCCCTTCAGGGGAATCGGGCAGGGTCGGGCCCCCGCACGGCAATCTGCGGTGCCGCGGGGCTTTGCGTTCGAGGGGTCAGCCCTGCAGGGTGGCGATGGCCTTCTCGATGCGCCGTCGGCGCGTCTCGGGCCTCTTCGCGCTTTCGATGGCGCGCACGTGCTCGCGCTTGCGGCTGTAGGTGAGGTTGTCGTACGCGGCGCGGGCGACGGGGTTGTCGTCCAGGGCCTGCGTGAAGTCGGTGGGTTCGACGACGACGCGGGGCTCGGTGTCGAGCTCCAGCTCGACCTCGACCTCCTCGCCGATCCCGACGCCCGCGGCCTGCCGGTTGGCATTGCTGAGGCCGAGGAGGTGGCGGCCTCGGAGGAGGGCGACCCGGCTCTTCCAGGAATGCCCGTTGAGCGTGATCGTCACCGGCGGACGCGCTCCCCCGCCGAGCGCTGCCACCACCTCGGGCGGGATCTCGAGGCCCCGCATGGGCTCCGGTGGCTCGACCTGGGACCGAAATTTCATGAGCATCCTCCCGTTGTTCTGCCTGCTCACCGCGGATTCGGGAGTCAGGACGGCATCGTGGTGATCGCCTCGGCGGCCTCCCAGGCGAACCCGTCCAGGTCGGTGAAGGCTCCGGCGGTGCCGCCAAGGACGATGCGGGGCGAGCCGGTGCCGTCGGCGGCGACACCGAGGTCCTTGGCCAGGGCACGGCGCTTGTACAGCGCCAGCTTGACGGGGCTGGAGTGGCCGGGGGTGAACTCGGCGTACTTGCCACCGAAGCTCTTGGCCACGCTCAGGCCCCGGGCGACGTAGAACTCCTTGGTGGCCTTCACGTTCTCGACGCCGATCAGCAGGACGACCTCGTCGATCTCGCGGGTGGCGGGGCCGGTGTCCTTCTTCGCCGAGGTCGCGATCTTCCAGATCGTCCCGTCCGGCGCCTGGACCACACCCCCGTAGCCCCACAGCGACTTCACGGCGGGCTTCAGCACCGCGGCGCCGGCCGCGACGGCGGCGCCGACGAAGCCGTCGACGGTGGCCGGACCGGACACCGTCAGCCCCAGGGTGAAGCCCCGGAATCCGGTGGAGTGTGCGTCGGACGCCCTCAGGCGAATGTACGTGTCCACGCCGAAGGCGCTGTAGAAGCGGCGAGCGGCCTCGAGGTCGTCCACTTCGAGGGTGACGGACGAGAGGGACGCGGGGGACGCGGGGGACGTAGGGGACGTCAGGGACGTGGGGGATGTGAGGGACGTGGGGGCTTCGGTGGAAGCGGTGATTGCCATGACCATCACGCTAGAGGCCGCGCAGCGGCTGGGCTTCTCGAATCCTGACGGGTCGGTGGACGGCACGGTCGCACGTTCTGGGAGAACGCCGGCGTTTCCTCCATCAGACCGTTACCCCAGCCCCAGCCCCGGCCCCCGGCCCCCAGGTCCGCGTATGGCGCGACGATGATCCGCTGGACAGTGCCTAGCCGGGGACGGCCGGGCCCAGTGCCCGTGCCAGGGCGGTGCGCGAGGAGACGCCCAGCTTCCGGTAGGCGTTGCCCAGATGAGAGTCGACGGTGCGGTGACTGAGGAAGAGGCGCTCGGCGATCTGCCGGGAGCGCAGTCCCTCGGCGGCGAGGTCGGCGATCTCCCGTTCGCGCTCGCTCAGCGCGGACCGGAGATCCACGGCTCGGGCTGCGGCGGACGACGGGACACCTACGGCGCGGGGTTCGGTGGCCAGGCTTTCCGAGGCCCGGGGTCGGGTGGACGGGAGTGCCGCCGCCCCGGGTTCGGAGCACGGAACTTCCCCGGCCTGGGGTTCGGAGCAAGGACCTTCCCCGGCCTGGAGTGCGGAGCGCGGAAGTTCCGCGGCCCCGGAGACCCAGGTCGGATCGGGGCCCCGGACCGGCCGGGTGTCCGCGGTGAGTCGGTCGCGGACACGCGCCGCCTCCTCCACCGCCAGGGCCGCGCCACAGGGACGGGCCAGGGCCTCGGCCCGCGCCAGGACGTCCAGCGCGGCTTCCCGACCGCTGAGCGAAAGGGTCATCGGTGCCGTAGCGATGAGCGTCCACGCGTGCTGCACGGGCAGCCCTCCACCGCGGAACCCCTGCGCGGCGCGCTCGAACAGCTCCAGCGCCGCGGCGTGCTCCCCGCGTGCCGACCTCAGCTGGGCGCCCGCCCGGTGGACGCACGCCCACTGCAGCGGCAGACCGAGCCGCTCGGCGTCCGCCTCCGCGTCGGCGAGCAGCCGCCCTGCCTCCGCGACATCCCCACGGCTCAGCGCGGCGGTCGCCATCAGGGCGAGGAGCGAGGGCCGGAAGGCGGGCTGCACCTGTGGGAGGCCGTCGCCGCCCCCGCCGTCCAGCAGCGTCCGCAGGCAGCCGGCGGCGTCCCCGCCCATCAGCTGCGCATGCGCCAGCAGGCTGATGGCTGAGGTGGCCCACCAGCCCCTGCCGAGAGCGGCGGTGTCCACCGCTCGCGCCACGAGCGCGATCGCCTCCTCGGTGTGTCGCCGCCCCCGGGCCCACACCAGCGTCATGGCGCGCATCGCCGTCGCCAGCGTCACCACGTCGGGGGCGTCGACCGCACGGGCCAGTTCCTCTGCCTCGGCGGCCCGGCGTTCCGCGTCGTCGAGCCGGCCGGCCCACTGGTCGATCATGGTCAGGCCCAGCAGCAGGTGGGCCCGGATGTGCTTCTGCGCCCCGCCGGTCGCGGCGTCCAGACCCCGCTGGAGGTGGCGGCGGGCGTCCGGGAACCGTTCGAGATACAGCTCCGCGCAGCCCAGGAGGGCGAGGACGTCCGGGGTCTGGCCGGCCACCCCGTCCGGCAGCGCGTCCACCAGCGCGGCGCAGCGGGCCACTTCGGGCGCTGCCCGTGCCGTGTCGCCGGAGAAGACGTCGCAGAAGGCGATGAGGACGGCAAGGGCCGCGGTGGCGGAGGGCCCTGCCTCGGTCCGCGCGCGGGCGGCTTCCCCGAGCAGCGGCCGGATCCGGTCGTGGGTGCCGCGCAGGACGTGCACCAGCCCGTACCCGTAGATCAGCTCGGTGGCCTCGGCGGACAGCACGGCGGGCAACGGCCGGGGCAGCAGCGCCATTCCGGTACGGGAGATGGCCTCCGCCTCCTCGTAACGGCAGAGCAGCCGCTCCACGTCGGCGCAGACCGCGTACGCCCGCAGCAGCAGCCCCGAGGTCGGCCTCGTACCCCCGTCGCCGGTCGGCCCGGTGAACCGGGGACCGCCGCCGTCGCCGGTCGGCCCTATGAGCCGGGGACCGCCGTCGGCGAGCAGGTCGTGGGCGAGGGCGCGGGCCTCCCTGAGACGTCCGGAGGCGATCAGCGCCCGGCAGTACGCGAGCTCCCAGGCCGCCCGCTCCTCGGCCCCTGGGCCGCGGGCGGGCCCTGCGTCCAGGGCGAGCCGCAGCCAGCGCGCCGCGTGCGCGGGTGCCCGGGTGGCCGTCTGAGCGGCTCCTTCGACGAGGACGCGAGCCGCGACGGCTCCGTCCGTGTGGACCAGGTGCTCGGCGTGCCGGGCCCGTTCCAGCGCGGGCGCGCCCCGCTCGGTGGCGAGGCGCAGGGCACGCCGGTGGGCGTCCAGCATGAACGGCAGCTCGCAGTCGGCGTGGACGACGTGTCCGACGACCGGATGACGGAACGCCAGCCGCCGGTCGTGGTCCGCCGGACGCACCAGGTCCACACGGACCAGCTCCGCACACGCCTCCAGACCGTCCTGGGTCCCCAGTCCGGCGATCCGGGCGACGTCCGCCGGCCGGAACGTCCCGCCCAGAACGGCCGCCGCGCGTATGGCGGCTCGGGCCGGTCCGCTCAGCTCGCCGAGCTCGGCGAGGAGCGGTGCCGCCTCACGCAACAGGCGCGTCGCGTTCCCGCCTGCGCTGTCCGGCCACAGCTCGGCGTCGAACCCGCCCGCGACCAGCAGCCGCAGGTAACCGGGCAGTCCCTCCGACGCATCGTGCAGGGCAGCTGCGGAAGCGGTCGTCCCGTCCGCGAAGGTACGTGTGGAGACGGTTGTCGACTGGCCCGGGAGCCCATACGAAGAGGCCTTGGCTGCGTACGGTGTCCCGGCTCCGTACGGTGTCCCGGCTCCATATGGCGAGCCGGCTCCGTACGGCGGGCCGGCGGACCGGCGCCAGTGGTCGAGCAGGATCGCCACCGCGTCCACTCCCAGCGCGCCGGCCTCCACCCGGACGATCCCGTCCGTCCGTACGCCGAGGTCGAGCGCTTCGAGCAGGGCCGGCGGGCTCTGCCGGGGCCGGTGCACCAGAACCAGCACGAAAGCCGAGGGAGACGAAGGGGACGACGGCGACGTGGGCGACTTGGGCGACTTGGGCGACGAAGACGCTGAGGTCGGGGAGGAAGCCGAGGTCGAGGAGGAAGAGGCGCGGATCAGCCTGAGGGCCACCTCGAGCGAGGACGGATCGGCCCGGTGCAGCTCGTCGACCACCAGCACGCCACCGGCCGCCCGCTGCCGGACCAGCTCGCACCAGACGGCCGGGGCGGACCCGTCGGCTGCCCCGGTCGGCCCCGCGACATCGCGGAAGACCCGGAACGGGCCCTCTCCCGAGCGAGGCGCGCGGGCCCAGAGCACTCGACGCCCGCGCCGAGTCGCCTGCTCCGCCAGACCGCAGGCCAACTGCGTCTTCCCGGAACCCGGTTCACCCGCTATCTCGATCACGGCCCCTCGGCCGCGGTCCAATCCGTCCAGGACCTGAGCCAGCCGCGCCCGCTCGACCTCACACCCCACCGGCGGACCGTCCGCCATCGGTAACGGCACGACGAACACCCCTACTCCCCCCTTGCAGCCTCTGCTCGCCGCGGATCACGCGTGGCAAAGCCGCACTTCAGTCCCGGAACTGCTCCCCCGATCCAGTCTTCCCACCCAACGTAGCGCTCCGCACTGACAGCGGCTTGCCACCGCCCGCAGTGCAGGCCAGGACCGCTCTCACGCCTCTCGGATCCGGGACCGGCGACCCTCCGGGCGCGCCCGCCGTGTCCCGCACTCCGCAGCCGGCTGCGTAGCCGGCTGCGTAGTTCTACGGCTGTGCGCGGCCGGGCCGCCGGGAAGACTCCCATGCCGTCAGATCAATCCCCGACCTTGGAGAACCCGTGAAGTTGAGATCCATGGCGGCGACGGCCGTACTCGGCGCCGTCGTCCTCACCGCCGTTCCGGCCGTGGCCGTCCCCTTCACCGCCTACGCCTGCGATGGCTCCACCCTGTGCCAGGACGAGGACACGGGTGAAGAGGGCGGTGGCGGGGACTGGGGTGGCGGCGACTGGGGTGACTGGGGCGGCGAAGGAGGGGATGGCGAAGGAGGAGACGGCGGCGACTGGAGCGACGACCCGAGCGACCCCGGTGACCCCGGCGACCCGGGGAACGGCCCGTCCGATCCGGGCGGGCCGGGAGTGGAGATCGTGGACGGGCCGATCGGCCAGCCCATCGACGCGACCCTTCCCGAGGTCGTGGTCACCGGGCACGCCGTCCGCCCCTCCGCCCCGTCCAGCCCCGGCATCCCGACGACCCACGGGGGCGGTCTCAGTGGCAACGGTCCCCTGGTCACCGTGCACAGCCGGGGCCGAGTGTGGGAAGAGCGCGGCAAGTGCTACCGCAACCAGTCCCCCACTGTCGAGGCCAAGTACAGCCGCGGGGTGACCTACACGCTCGCCGCCCAGACCAGCACCAACATCTCCGCGACGGCGCTCGAACTGCTCACCGCCCAGCTGGGCACACAGCTCAACACCACCGTCACCGAGACCTACAACACCGAGTTCACGCTCAAGCCGGGTGAGTCCTGGGCCGTGTACGTCGAGTACCAGACCAATGTCTACGCGATCACCACGTCCGACTTCTGGGGCAACTACTCGACCGAGTTCGTCAACGTCACCCAGCCCACGGGCGCCGTGACCGGCCGCGCCTGCTAGGCGCATTCCGACAGCCCCGAGTTCCGCAGGCCCCCAGTCCGTGGACGTGGACGTGGACGAAGCCATGAGCTGAGTGGCGCCGAGTGCGGACTGCCGATGCGGTGACGGGGCCACTCGTAGCCGAACGGCTCTGCGGCAGCCGTGGTCCAAGGCATCACTCCACGGGGAGACGGGGCCGTCGTCCATAGAGACGGCGGCCCCGTCGCAAGAACGAAGAGCGTTCGTCACCAGGTGCGGCAAGCACCGGTCTTCCGCGGATGCCTGACGCGTGTTGGTGAGATCTGAGAACCGTCGGGCCGGCTTAGAGGCCATTGGACGTGGCCGCTTACTACGATCACGACCTGGCCGTGCAGCTGCTGCGTACCCACATCAGCAAGCGAGTCGGCGGCAGGAGACGCGGACACAGGCGATCGTGGTGAAGGCGAGGAAGACGTCGGCTTTGCGTTCGTAGCGTCGGTGGATCCGGCGGCAGCCGGCGAGCCAGGCCGTGGTGCGTTCGACGGTCCAGCGATGGCGGCCGAGTCGCTCCGAGGACTCGACGCCCCTGCGGGCGATTCGGTGGGTGATACCTCGCTCGCTTAACCGTCGCCGCAGGTGGGGGTAGCCGTAGCCCTTGTCGCCGTGAAGGTTGCCCAGCTCGCGCCGTCGAGGCCCGCGGCGGGAGCGGATCGGCGGTATGCCCTTGACCAGTGGGATCAGGGCCTGGCTGTCGTGCAGGTTGGCTGCCGAGGTTCCGACAGAGATGGGCAGACCGGTGCGCTCGGTGATCAGATGGATCTTCGAGCCGTACTTGCCCCGATCGACAGGATTCGGGCCTGTCAGGTCCCCCTTTTCATTGCCCGCAGGTTCACCGAGTCGCTCGCGCATCGGGACCAGTCCAGCTCGCCTCGCGAGCCGAGGTCGTCGAGGATCAGGCGGTAGAGCTTGGCCCACACGCGGGCCTTCGTCCATTCCGAGAAGCGCCGGTGGGCTGTCGCTCCCGACGGCCCGAACGACGCGGACGGCAACTGCTGCCAGGTGCAGCCCGACGTGGCCACAAACAGGATTGCGGCCAGCACCTCCCGGTCGCCATGCCGACGCCGGCCACCGCCCTGGGGCCGCGATGGAGCTCCGGCACCACTCGCTGGAACAGTTCCCACAACTCGTCCGGCACCAGCCGCTCCACAATCCCCACAACGAGCCCGCACCCTACCGGCCATCCAAATGAGATGACCTCTTAGAAGCCGTTGCCATGCCGGGCATCGAGTCTGTCGATCGAACGGGAGTCTCGATCGGGTGATCGCGGGCACCGCCCGGCACGAGAGCAGGGCCTGGCCCTTCACCCGGAAATCCCAGGAGAGCGGACGGCCGCGCGCTGCTACGGTCGGGCGTTATGAGCTGGCTCCCCGACGACTTCGTCCATCCCGTCCTGGTACCGCTGCCGGGCAGTGGTCATCACCTGCGGCCGATCCGTGAGGCGGACACCGCTCTCGACTATCCGGCTGTGATGGGTTCGCGCGAGCGGCTGTGGACCATCTTCGGCCCGGCCTGGGGCTGGCCTGCGGCCACCATGACCTACGAGGCCGACCAGGCAGACCTGTTGCGGCACGAGAAGGAGATCGCCGCGCACCAGTCTTTCAACTACGCGCTGTTCGATGCGGCGGAGACAGCTCTGCTCGGCTGCGTCTACATCGACCCACCGGAGAAGGCCGGCGCAGACGGCGAGATCTCCTGGTGGGTGGTGGACAAGCTCGTGGACAGCGAAATCGAGCAGGCCCTCGACGAGCTGGTGCCGCGGTGGATCGCCACCGACTGGCCGTTCGAGCAGCCGCGCTTCCTCGGTCGCGAGATCTCCTGGTCGGACTGGCTCGCCCTGCCGAAACACCCCGACGCGTAAGCGGCCTTTGTCGTAATGCTCTGGGGGCCAGGAAACTTCCTGACTCAGTACGACCTTCTGCCGAATGTTCCCACCAGGCCGTCCTGAGGCCGGCGGTCGGTCCCTTCCTGATGGCGCTGGTTCGCCTCTTCGAAGCGCCTGGCGGCTTCCTGCCGGTCGACGAAACACTGGAGTGCATGTCCACCTGCTACGAGGCAGTCCTGATATCCCAGTTGACTGGGCGAGTCACAGTCGAAGACGAGAAGCGGGACCCCAAGTGCCAACAGGCCATTGCGCAACAGGTGGGCCTCGTCTTGCGAGCGCTCGATGAAGCCGCGCGAACAGGGCCAGCGGCGGCTCGGGGGCTGGCATCAGTGGCGCTGTCCGGAGTCAGAACCGTATCGACCCGCCGCCGGGCGATCGCCCACTCCTGCCGTTCCTCCTCGGTTGCGGCCAACTCATCCTCAATATGGTCGGACTCATCACACCGGCCATCGACCCGACGTCGAGCAACGAACTCATGCTGGTCCAGTAGTCGACGTCGATGAGGACCTGGGGACGGACCTCGGGACGGTGATTGTCGACGAGATCGTGTCGCGCCGGGACGGTTGCAGCCACGAGATCGCCTGCTGGGTCGGCACACCATCGTCTGCCGTGGCCTCCGGGCGACGTGGATCGAAACCCTCTGCTCAAGCAAGGCGTAGGCGCGACAGCTCATGCGGACTGTCGATCGGCTGGTGCTGGATCAGATGTCGATGACGTCTACAGGAGGGGTTCGCCGAGGATCGCCATGACGGTCAGCCCGATCACAACCGCGATCCCGCCCAGCCCTGCGAGGAGGAAGCAGGGTCCGAGGGTGATGTCGAGGAGCCGCGTGGACCGGTGGTCCTGGAGCACGAGCACGTCCGATGGGTTACGCGGGTCGTAGCCGGCCTGGACAGACGGCGCGGGGCTCGGGTGAGAGAAGACGCGGGTGGTACCCGTGCTGTCCGTGTACTGGTACGTCCCTGGCCCGTCCACCTGGACCGCGATGACGGTCATACCGTGCCTGCGCCGGCGAGCCTCGTGGAACCACGGCACCAGACACACCGCGCCGAGCCCGATGCCCACGACAGCCATGACGCCCAGCGCCGCGATCAAGACGGCCCCGGTCACTGCGGTGCGCCCGTCCCCCGCGACGGCGGTAGTCACGGACAGGGCGAGAACCCCGCCCAGACAACCGAGCAGGACCCGCCCCAGCCTACGCCGAAACCTCTGCAGCCAGGTGCTGGTGAAGGTGCGCGCATCGACCAGGGCGCTGCCGTCGATGTCCTCGGCCGGGTCGAGCAGCAGTGCGTTCACGGCGTCCGCGAAGGCGACGGCTGCTGCCGCGCTCACGTCCTCGACCCGGTGAACGGCCGGCGTCGCCCCGGCAAGGGCCCTCAGCTCGACCGTGAGGCTCCGCCCCTCGGCGTGGACACGGGCGATCGCCCCGAACGGGATCATCACCTTCTCGCCGGGGCGTTCCAGAGCCAGTCCATCCTGCTCCGCACTCAGGACGGTGGCGTCGCGTCCCTTTAGGACCGGTACGGACGATGTGATCGACATGGGCAAGATCGTACGGCGGGAGGGGCCGCCCGGGACAGGAGCACCGTCCTCCCGGAGGCGGGGCGCGCGCCCATGGTCCCGTGGCAAGCACGGACGCGCTCGTGGACTGCCACAACGACTGGCAGGGCCCGAGGTACGGCGACCACCAGGACCTCGCGATCCTGAGGCGTGCGGTCCTGTGAGGCCGTCGCCGTCAGGCAGGACTGGTGGTGCTGGTGGGTAAGGCCTGCGAGCCGGTGGGCGGGGCCTGTTGGTAGAGCGCCACCAGTACACCGTGCAGCGGCTGGTCATCCGTGTGCTCCTCTGTCTCGTCGACGAGTCGGGTGAGGGTCTCGCCGAGTTCCTTTGCCTTCGCCGGGCTGAGATGCAGGTGGCGCAGTGTCAGGTGGGTGTCGGTGGGCGAGCGGTCCAGTTCCTGGGCGACGGCGGCGAGCATCGCGGTGGTGCCTGCCGCTTGGGGTCGGGCGACGACCATGTGGCGGGCCGTGCGCTGGTAGTACTGCTCGGTCCCGCCGCGTACCTGGCGGGTCTCGGCGATGTGGATCAGTCCGGCTTCGCGGAGGACTTTGAGGTGGTGGGCGACGTTGCCCTTCTTCGCGTCGAGTTGCGCCGCGAGCTGGCTGGTGGTGGCGGGCCGGTGGCCCAGGGCGAAGAGCAGCCGCTGGCGCAAGGGGTGCGCGAGTGCCGCGAACTGCTCGGGCGCACCGATCTCCAGGACGTCCTCGGGAGGCGGCAGGTAGGGAGGCTGGTCGGGGGGCTGCTCGGGGGGCTGATCACGCATACCAAAGTGTCTAAATTCTTTGACGCTTACGCAAGGGTGGTGCTGTACTCCCTGCCATGACGACTTCAACGAAACTTGTCCCGGCCCCTGTTGTCGACGAGACAGCCCGGCTCGTGAGCGAGCAGTACGTGTTCCCCGAGATAGCCGAGCAGGTCGCCGAACTGATGCGACGACGCCTCGCCGAGGGCGCCTACGACGTCGACGGTGCCGAGGAGCTCGCCCGTCTGGTCACCGCGGACCTGCAGTCCGTCAACGGCGACCGGCACCTGAGGCTGAAGCACCACACCGACCCGGTGTCCCCCCAGCAGGGGGCGGCCACCCTGGACGCCATGCGCCGGGACTTCGACACCTCGCTCGGCGGCGCCCCCCTGGTGCAGCTGCTCGACGGAGGCGTCGCCGTGGTCGAGCTGGCACCGATGCTGTTTCCGCTGGAGTGGGCCGCCGAACCGCTGGGCGCAGCGCTCACCCTGGCTTCTCGCGCCAAAGCGCTGATCCTGGACCTGCGCGGCAACCGCGGCGGCGACCCCGACACCGTCGCCTTCGTCTGCAGCTACCTCCTGGACCGCCGCACCCACCTCAACACCATGGAGTGGCGCAGCCGCGAGCCCAGCGAGCAGTCCTGGAGCCTGCCTCACGTTCCGGGCAGCCGCTTCGGCGGCAGCAAGCCGCTGTACGTGCTGACCAGTGACAGCTCCTTCTCCGCCGCCGAAGAGCTCGCGTACGACCTCCAGCAGCTCGGACGCGCCGTGGTCGTCGGCGAACGCACCCGCGGCGGCGCACATCCCTGCAAGGGCTGGACGGTCCACCCCCACCTGGAAGTCACCGTCCCCATGGGCCGGGCCGTCAACCCCGTCTCCGGCACGAACTGGGAAGGCACCGGAGTCCAGCCCGACATCTCGTGCCCTGCCGCCGACGCCCTCGACCAGGCGCACGCGCTGGCCCTGGTCCGGCTCGCGGACTGACGCGGCCCACGGGGCCGGCCATCGGCAGCACTGTGCGCGGCGTCCCTTCCCATGACGTCGCGGCACTACGACGCCGAGGCAATTGATCTGACCCGGTGATGCCGCGGGGCACATGATTCACCGCCTCGTCCCCCTCGGCCCTCGTCTGCTTCCTCCGCCTCATCCGTCTCACGTGGCTCACGTGCCTCACGTGCGTGACGTGCCTCGTCCGCCTCACGTGCCTTCGCCGTCAGCGCGGGCGCGGCGGCCCCCGCGCTTCTCCGTGCCGTCTCAGGGAGAGACCGGCGTATCGGCCGGCCTGGCGGGGTCCTCCTGGGGCCGGAGGGTTCCTGCCATGGTGACGACGATCAGGGTGTCCTCGTGCGACCAACGGCGTGTTCCGGTCTTCGGCGGGTTGAGGAGCGGGGTCGGGGAGTCGCCGGGCCAGTGGCCGAGGGCGGTGGCGCCCTGCCGTCCGGCGGCCTCGACGAGCGTGGCGAAGGGCGCCTCGGTCCCTGCGGGGACGTAGTCGGTGGCGGGGCGGAGGCGGATCGCGTTGCCCGCCGGGGAGAAGAGCTCGTCGAAGGCCGCCGCGAGTTCGACGGTCTGCGAGACCTGGGCCATGAGCAGGCCGACGAGCCGTCCGCCGACCACGAGATCCGTGTGCGGGCCGGCCGGGGCGAGGGGGCGGTGCTGGGCGTCCGCCAGTTCGGCGACGGTGGGGCTCCGACGGCCCGACTCGCGCTCGGCGGCGCGGAGTCGGAGGAGGGTGACGAGGGTGTGCTCGTCGGGGTCGGGGTGGCCGTCGGGGCCGCCGAGGACGAGGACGTGGTGGGCCGGGTCAGGCGCCGGGAGGGTCATCTCACGGACCGCCTCCCAGCCGTTGCGGGCGAGGCCGTCGACGATCTCCGGGCCGCGCCGGTTCCAGCCGAGGACGAGGACACGGCGAGGGGCGGCATGGATGTCGGCGGCGGTCGGCGACTTCGCGGACGAGGGCGGCGGGAACGGAGGAAGCGGCGGGAGTGGTGCTGCCGGGGGCGCGGTCCAGGTCGGTGGGGTCTCGTCCTCGGCCAGGACGACGACGGCGTCGCCGGGGCCGAGGACTGTCTGCGGCGGCGGGTTGAGGAGCGGCGAGCCGTTCGGACGTACGAGGCCCACCACACACGCGTCCGCGCAGGCGGCCCGCAGCTCGGCGAACGTCCGGCCGCCGAGCCCGGGGACACGGTGGACGTGGAGCTCGGCACCGGCGAAGTCGAGCAGGTCCTCCAGGACGCGCGAGAGTCCGGGTTCGAGGACGCACTGGACGAGGGTCCGGGCCGCGATGCCGTCGACGTCGACCACGACCGCGCCGGGCCCGGCGGCGAGCCGGGCGGTGGCGACGTACCGGGTCTGCCGGACCGCCGCCACGACGCGTACCGGGCTCGCGTCGCCGACCACGGCCCGCAGCGCGAGCAGCGTTTTGACGACCTGGGTGTCGGCCTCGGGGGTGTCCGGCGGCAGCACCACGACCGCCCCGGCGGCGGCCGGGCTGACGCGGGCGAGAGCCGCCGGGTCGGCGGGGCGGCCCCGGCGACAGAGCAGCCGGACGCGTCGGCCGCCGGCTGCGGTGAGAACCGCCCGCAGCTCCCGCTCCATGTCGAGCTTGTCACGGTCGGCGAGGACGACGACCGCGCTGTTCCGCCGCTGGGCATGAGCGGCGAGCAGCTCGGCGACCAGCGTCGGCGTCTGCTCGGACCAACCGAGGACCAGTGAGTGACCGCGCTCCACGACCGTCGACTGGCCGCGCTGAAGCTCGGTCAGCCGGTCGGTGATCGCGGTGGTGACGAGACCGACGAGGGTGGAGACGTAGAGCAGGGAGACGAGCGCCAGCAGGACGGAGAGGACGATCCGCAGCGGCGGGCCGACCTCGCCGCCGAGCCGTAAGGTCTGGCCGACGGTCCGCCAGACGGTCGCCACCTTGCCCTCGACGGTGTCGGGCGAGCGGCTGTCGGTCCAGACGAGGAGGGCGCTCGCCGGTGCCACCACGGCCAGGCAGACCAACGCGAGCCAGCCCGCTGCCGTGGTCATGCCCTTCACCACGGTCCGGTCCACCCAGTACCGCGTCCGGTCCCGCAGCGACGGCGCGGGACGGTGGCGGGGCTGGCCGGGGGCGGGCGGGGCCGGCACGCCCGCGGGACGGGGCGGCCGCTGGGGCGGGACCGTGTTCTCGAGCTCCTTGCGCACGTCAGCAGGGTGACGGCGGCGCCGGGGCGAAACGCCGTCGTCGGGTGCCGTTCATCCTTTCGGGCAGGCGGCCGGGAGTCAGGCGTTCGATCCGCAGGCGCCAGCGCACTCCACCGCGCTCCTCCGTGCGCCTGGGCGCCGGGTCGGGGCGTGGGTGTCGGGCGAGTATCGAGGCATGCCATCATCGGCGGATGGTGCTTGTAGGAGAGTTCTTCCTTGCTGCGGACGACGCGTCCGCACAGCGGGTGGGGCCGAGCAAGGGCCACGGTCTTCCTGCCGTGCCGTGTGACGGCATCTACCCGGATGACGCGGTTCCGAGGTGGGAGACCCTTCTGACGGGGGCGGAGAGTCCGCTCCGGCATGTGGTGCCCATGGCCAACGACGGCTTCACCGTCTTCGAGGTTCCGCAGACGCTCTCGGCGGCCTTGGCCCGTGCCGGAGCGGGGCAGCTCCGAGCCGCCGCTCTCACGTGGGCCGGGACAGTCTCCGAAGCGGGCGACGAGCTGGAGTCGGGCAGTGCCGTCGACCTCCTTGAGCGTGTGTCAGCCCTGGCCGGGAGCCGTACGGAGAGCGGCCTGAGCCTGTACTGCTGGTACTTCGCGCCCTGACCTCACACACAGAACCGATGGTGCCTCAGGCCGGAGAAGGTGAGCCTGCCTCAGGCGGCCCGCCCGGTCGAACCGCCTCCGCCTGCGGTCGAGCCACCTCCCGCCTGCGGTCGAGCCGCCTCCGCTTACGGACGGCTTGCCGGGTGGCCGTAGAGTCTCACCTCGTGGAAGAGACGTTCGAGCTGGGGGCCGTCAGTTGCCCGTCCGGCATCCTGGTGATCATCGACGGGGGTTATCTGGGGCTGTGGAGCGGGGATCAGTCACCGGCTGACATCGATCCGGCTTGCCTGGGAATCGAAGACCCCGTCGTGGCCGCCGACGTCGCGGGCTCCATCGACTTCGTGGTCACCGGGCCGGACGCTTCCGAAGCCGTTCGGAGCTTCGACCGTCAGCCGGGCTCCTTGCTCCATGACATCCCCGCCTCGAAAGCCGCCGAACTCGAGGCGACCTTCGATGAGCACTGCCGATCTGCCGGCCTCGACGCCCGGCTGGAGGCCCTGCCGGTTCGCGAGACGCATGCCCAGAGGGCCCGCCGGACGGCCGAAGAGGGCGGTGGCGGCTTCTTGATGTTCGGGGTGCCCGTCGTCGCCGTGGGCGGCGTACCTCGAAGTCGGCGCCTGCCCGTACTGGCCACACGGGTCGGCCACGGTGGCGGTGTCGGTGTCAGTGGCGGTGTCGGTGGCGACGAGCGCTGGTCCGAGATCTCGATCCGCATGGGTCAGGGCCAGGTGACGTCATCGGTTCCGTTGGGTGACATCGGCGTGGACTGGGCCCGTGTGCTCTTCGGCGATGTCGACGCCCTGGGCACCTGGCAGCACGACGAGCCGGTGGACGGGTTGGCCGACGTGGCGTTCTGGGGTGCTGCGGCTGACGAAGCGGCCGCGGTATTCGCCGCACCCGAACTGGGCGAGCCCGGCGAGGACGGTGTTCGCGGATGGACCGGCCTGCCCGTCTCTGAGGCGATGGACAGAGCACGCGCTCTGACCAGGTGGAAGGACGAGACCGGACGCCGCATGGCTGTGGACTTCCGACCGCACTCCCATCACTGGCAGATCATGCGCGAGGTCCGTGCTTCGCACGTCGGGGCCGGATCCGTGGAACTCGGCGATGCCCGGCTGCTGTGCGCCATGACGAGCTGGGGCGACGGGTTCTTCCCGGTGGTCGCCGATCTGGATTCGTCGGGTGGCCTCGTGGCCGTGCGAGTGTGCTTCTCCGACGCATCCTGAGCAGCGGGCCCAGCGTACGCGGGACGGGTACACGGGACGGGTACACGGGACGGGTACACGGGACGGGTACACGGGACGGGTACACGGGACGGGTACACGGGACGGGTACACGGGACGGGTACACGGATCCGTAGCTCGCTGAGTGCCTTCCTGCGTGCGCTGACGGACGGTGAGGTTCGGCAACCGGCCGACCGGGACGGGCACGTCACGCGGCGCCTTGCGGTCAGGGCACCTGCTGTTCGGTCCAGATGATCTTCCCGTTCTCGGTGTACCGCGTCCCCCAGCGCTGGGCGATCTGGCCGACCAGGAAGAGGCCGCGTCCGCCCTCGTCCGTGTCCGCGGCCAGCCGTACCCGTGGCGAGGTGTTGCTGCCGTCGGCGACCTGGCAGATCAGCGTCCGTGCGTACACCAGCCGCACGCCGATCGGGCTGCCGCCGTGCCGGATGGCGTTGGTGACCAACTCGCTCAGGATCAGCTCCGTACCGAGGACCAGGTCCTCCAGACCCCAGCGGCGCAGCTGGGCCGTGGCAGCGGCCCGGCTGGCGGACACCGCCGCAGGGTCGGGCGGGACGTTCCACTCGGCGATCCTGTCGCCGGGCAACGCGCGGGTACGCGCCACAAGGAGCGCGATGTCGTCGGCCGAGTCCGCCGGAAGCATCCCCCTGAGCACGGCCTGGCAGGTCTCCTCCGGACTGCGCCCGGGGTGGGACAGGACCGTGCGCAGCCGCTCCAGGCCCACGTCGATGTCGTGGGTCCGTGACTCCACCAGCCCGTCGGTGTAGAAGACCAGCTGGCTGCCCTCGGGTACGTCGAACTCGACCGTGGTGAAAGGCAGCCCGCGCAGCCCCAGCGGCGGTCCGACCGGCGTTTCGGGGATGCCGGTGGTGCCGTCGGGGCTCACCAGCATGGCCGGCAGGTGCCCGGCGCGGGCCAGCTGACAGCGGCAGGTGACCGGGTCGTAGATCGCGTAGAGGCAGGTGGCACCGATGACGGCGTCCTCGCGGCCGCCGGCCGTCTGCTCCTCGTCGATGCGGGCAACGACCTCGTCGAGGTGGGTGAGGAGTTCGTCGGGCGGAAGATCGAGCATGGCGAGGTTGTGCACGGCGGTGCGCAGTCGCCCCATGGTGGCGGCGGCGTGCAGGCCGTGTCCGACGACGTCGCCGACCACGAGTGCGGCCCGGGCGCCGGACAGCGGGATCACGTCGAACCAGTCACCGCCCACCCCCGAATGCGCGGGGAGGTACCGGTGGGCGGCCTCGACGGCGTCCTGTGCCGGGAGCCCACGCGGCAGCAGGCTCTGCTGGAGGGTCACCGCGAGCGGATGGCCGCCGCTGATGGCGGCCGCCAGCTGTTCCTGGCTGGTGTACCGGGATTCGAACTCGCCTCCGTTGCAGCCCAGCCGGAGCACGGAGATGCGATCGGCGACGGCTTGGACGTCGTCGAGGTTGTGGCTGACCATGATCACCGCATGGCCCTGGTCCCGCAGCCGGCGGATCAGGTCGAGCATCCGCGAGGTCTGTTCCACGGTGAGCGTGGCGGTCGGCTCGTCGAGGACCACCAGCTGAGGGCTGCCCAGCAGCGCCCGTGCGATGGCGACCGTCTGACGCTGGCCCAGGGTGAGCGCCTTCACGGGAGTGCGGAGTCCGGGAAGGCTGATGGCGAGTCGTTCGAGCAGGGCGATGGTCCGCTTCTCTATCTCGATCTGCCGCAGTACGCCGAACCTGCGCAGTTCGCGGCCGAGGTAGAGGTTGGCGACCACGTCCAGGCGGTCGACCAGCGACGGATCCTGGTAGACGGTGGCGATGCCGAGCCGTTGGGCATCGGCGGGCCTGCGTAGCTCGACGGGCACGCCCTGCCACTCGATGATCCCGCCATCCGGCGGGGCCAACCCTGAGACCGCCTTGACCAGCGTGCTCTTGCCGGCTCCGCTGTCACCCACCAGGCCGAGCACCTGACCCCGGTCCACCTGGAGGTGGACCGAGTCGAGGGCGACGACTCCGCCGAAGTGCTTGGTGATCCCGCGCAGGGACAAGAGCGGCCCTCCGGGCACTCCCCCACCTCCACCCTCTCCGCAGCCCATCAGACGGCACCCGGTCCGCCGCCCGAACGGGCGAGCCTTCCGAGGAGCCTGCAGCAAGGGTTGTCCACCCCGGCGCCCGCCCGGTGAACGGTGGTGACGGGACACGCGAGAACGCCCCGTTCGGCGGCACGTTCACGCCGGCACCTCGGCACGTTCGCGCCGGCACCTCGGCACGTTCACGCCGGCACGTCGGCACGTCGGCACGTCGGCACGTTCGCGCCGGCACGTCGACACGTTCTCGCCGACACGTCCCACCGTCCAGGGACGTCCTCGCCGTTTCCGCCACCCGACCGGCCCCATCACACGCTTGTCGCTGCGGCGTTCACGGCGATCCCGCCGGCGGGCGCATCACGTCGACGGCCTCGTCGCCACGGCCGTGTCGGGCCGGGAGCCGGGCGAGTTCGAGAGCCGAGTGGGCCAGGTGCTCACAGCTGGTGATCGAAGGGATTCGCGAGGTGAGAAATTAGGTGAATCCTTCACTGAATTCGCGTCAATAACCGCCTTCGCCTCGCCGGAGTTTATTTCGATTACATAACAGGCTCGCCGGAAAGGCCTGGACCAGGGCTTCGCGATTTCCTCAACTATCCTTAAAACAAAGCAAGTTGAGTGTTCATCAGAAACGGAAGCGTAGGTAACGGAATGGATTCTTTGAACCCTCTCCCCTTTGTCCGAATTCTTCACCGGGAGGTTCTGACAGGCTTCCGCGCACCCAGTCTTCTGACCAAAGAGTTGAGGTGTGCATGCCTAGACATAGGAAGCCGAAGGAGAGTCGGGCACGCGGGGCACGGCCTCGCAGACCCTTCATAGGCCTGACCGCGGCGATGGCCATCGCCGCCGTCGTGGCCGGCGGGATCGCCTACGGGGCGGGACGCGCGGACTCGGGCGGAACTCCGCTCGCCCGCCTCGAGACCCCCGTCACCGCCATCGCCGACACCGCCGTGCCCACCGCCCCCGCCGCCGCGCCGGCCCGGAGCGTGGAGCCCGAGCCGATCGAGAAGAAGCCGACCAACGAGCCCGCCAGAGGCATGGTGTACGACGGGCTGAAAGTGGCCCCTGAGGGCGACCGCTGCGCGGGCGTCTACGCCACGGGCACCGGCCTGTGTACCCACGGCCCCGACGCGCCGCCCAAGGGCGTCGACATCAAGAAGGACACTCCACCCGCGGTCAAGTCCGTGACGCCCGCTACCGATCCCGCCAAGACGGCCGCGCCGCAGCCCGCTCCCCGCAAGAGCCGCGGACCCTCGCAGGACGCGCCCGCCGTCGACGCGCAGGACCCGCGGACCGCGGGGGCCGCCGCGTCGCCGGGCCCGGCCGCCCCCAAGGCCCCGGCCGCCCCCGGGACCACCACGGCCGCCGCGGGGCCCGCCGGGCAGACCGTCCAGTGCGACGGCGACGGCAGCACCGGCAACCGGGTCCAGGTCGTCTACGTCCACGGCCCGGGGCGCGACCGCTACTCCGAGTACCTGGCCTCCTTCCGCAAGTGGGCCGCAGACGCCGACCTCATCTACTCGGCAAGCGCCCAGGAGACCGGCGGCGTCCGCCACATCCGGTACGTGACGGCCGCGGACTGCACGCCCACCGTCCTCAACATCGAACTCCCCGACTCCGCACTGGCCGAGTTCAGCGCCACCAACCGCGCCCTCGCCGCCAAGGGCCTCGACCGACGCGACCGCAAGTACATGATCTTCGCCGAGGCGCAGGTGTACTGCGGCATCGGCACCTTCGCCGGGGACGAGCGGCCGGGCCAGTCCAACCAGAGCAACTTCGGCCCCTCGTACGGGCGTACGGACAGCGGCTGCTGGGGCGGGCACACCGCGGCCCACGAACTCGGCCACAACCTGGGCGCGGTCAACAACAGCGCGCCCAACACCAGCCGGGGCGCGCACTGTACGGACGAGTGGGACGTGATGTGCTACTCGGACAGCCCGCACTACCCGCAGATGCGGAACGTCTGCACCAACCGGGCCTCCGAGAACATCCTCGACTGCAACCACGACGACTACTTCCACACCAGCCCGCGGCCCGGCAGCTATCTCGCCACGCACTGGAACATCGCCGACAACCAGTTCCTCATGCGGGCGAAGGGCGGCGGTACGGGACCGGACCCGACACCGAACCCCACGCCCAGCCCGACATCCACCTCCACGCCAACTCCCACACCCACACCCACTCCCACGCCCACGCCGACCGGGCCGCGGCCCGGCGCCGGACCGGACGTGACGGTCGGCCAGATCCAGGCGGACTCCGTCGTGGTGAGCTGGCCCCGGGTCAGCGGAGCGTCCTGGTACCAGGTACTCCTCGACGGCCGGCACCTGACCTGGGTCCAGGGCACCGCACTGCGGATCTACAACCTGCGGCCGGGCACCTCGCACACCGCCGCCGTCTCCGTCCGCGACGGCCAAGGCCGTGACAGCGGACAGGGCCGGGCGACGAGCTTCCGTACCGCCGGGGCGGGCGGCACCACCACTCCCGGCACCCGCTACCTGCTCTCCAACGGCAGCACCGGGCTGAGCGCCCAGCTGTGGGGCGGCAGGAGCGCCGACGGCACGGTCCTGGTCGGTGCTCAGAGCAGCGGATACGAGCAGCAGCAGTGGTACTTCGACGATGCAGGCAGTGGTCTCGTACGCGTCAGGTCGGCGGCCTCCGCCAAGTGCCTGCAACCCGGCGGCACGCCTGCCCCCGGCATGTGGGTGGCCCAGCAGCCCTGTGCCGCCGGCTCCTCCGCCCAGCAGTGGAGGATGACGGTCGCGAACGGCGCAGTCACGCTCACCGACCGGAGCGGGTCCTACGCCCTGACCGTCAGCAACCGCCCGTACTACGGGTCCTGGCTGCTCGACCTCCAGCGCGTGGACGGACGGCCGGCTCAGATCTGGACGACCCGCCGGGCCGGCTGAGCCGGCCCACAAGTCCCTTCCGCGCCGTACCTCGGGCGGGGCGCCCCGGGGGGGGCCCCCCCCCCCGGGCCCCCCCCCCCCCCCGCCCCGGCACCCCCCCCCCCC